>JASHYD010000395.1 GCA_030043175.1 Xanthobacteraceae bacterium
CGGGCTACGCCGTCAATCCGGCGCAGATCGAGCGGCAGGTTGCGGGCTCGTTCGTGTTCGGCCTGTCAGCGCTCCTCTACGGTGAATGCACCGTCAAGGACGGCGCCATCGAGCAGACCAACTTCGACACCTACAACTCGCTGCGCATCCGCGAGATGCCCAAGGTGGAAGTCATCATCATGCCTTCGGGCGGCTTCTGGGGCGGCGTCGGTGAGCCGACCGTATCCGTCGCAGCGCCGGCCGTGCTCAATGCGATCTTCGCCGCAACCGGCAAGCGGCTGCGCTCTATTCCGCTGATGCACGAAGGCATCAGGACAGCGTAGGCTTAAGCTTCCTGGCAAAGGCAAATTTACGGTCGGGGACCGTAGCCGGATTGAGGAAGCAAAATTCGGGCTCCCCTATCGGCTCGCCCAAGCCCGGTCCGGGTTGCGATTCGCGCGCAACCCGGCTTCGGCTCGTAGCCCGCCGCCGTGAACATGACTGATATTAAAGCGGCGGCAAAACGCCCGCAGAGACGCCACATGCGCTCCACGCCTGCGTGAAAGACTTGCGGAAAGGAGGAGACGGTAAGGACAACTGTCCTTGCTAGCATGCAGAAGTTGCAAAGCGCGGTGTCAGGGTCACAAGATATTTTTGTTACAGATTAGCTTGATCTTCACCAGCCTGGCCTTGCGGCGCGAGCGCTCAATCAAGAGCTGGCCCGTTTGCAGGCCCAATGGTTGGACGCTCCCCTGGCGACAAAACGGTGGTGAGATGTACTCACGATCCGTTTGGCAGAGTGGGTTTGGGGAAGCCGCCGAGACGAGTCACGACGAGCCGTGCCTCTTCGCTGCTCGGCCGGATCTTGAGCGCAGCCCGAGCATCGGCTAGGGCCAAGTCGCGTTGACCGACCAATTCGTGCAGCTTGGCGCGATCGAGCAGCGCGGCGTAACCGCGGTCCGAACTCAGCCCTATAGCTGCCGTGAGGTCGACCACCGCTCCCTCCACGTTCGATGTCCTTGCCAGGGCATTGGCCCGCTGGCGGTAGAGCTTGGCCACGGTGTTGGCGGTTCCGGTGGTGCCGTAATTAGCCGCGAGGGCTTCCGCCAGCACCGGGTCTTGCGTGGCGGACTCGATGAGCGCCGTGCAGTCCGCGATTTCCCGATCATATTGCTGCTTGGAATCGTAAATCGCCCCGCGACTGCGACGCGCATAGAATAATTCAATTGGGGCCAGCAGCTGCGGATCCTTTTCACCAAGCTCGATTGCCTTCGAGAGATCAGCCAGCGCCAGGTCATTCTTGCCGAGATAGAGATGGGCCATCCCGCGTGCGCGGAACCCCGCTGCGTGCGCGGGATCGTGCGCGAGCGCCGCAGAGTAGTCCGCGATCGCCCGTTCAGTCTGGCCCAGTTTGAAATATGTCTCGCCGCGCGCCAAAAGGCCGTCCGGATATGTCGGATCGATACGGATCGCCTCACTGAAATCGCGGACCGCGCGGTCGAGATCGCCCTTGAGCGCCGCCTGTTTGCCGCTGGCGATGAGCACCGCGATCTTGGGGTTGATCGGCTTGAGGGGTGACTGGGGCGTTTGCGTCGCGGCGGCAGGGGGCGCGGCAGCAGGTAATGCAAGTGCCTCGGCGGCCGGCGCGGCATACGCCATCACGCGGCTGACCACGAAATCTTCCGCAGCCACGGTGGGCCCGCGCAGGGCATTCGATGGCCCGAAGCCCCAGGTCATGTCAGTGAACGGGCTATAGCTCTCCAGCCGGGTCGCTAGCGTTTTTGGCGCCTTTTCTGCCGCGCTGCCTCCCGCAATATCGCGCGCGCAGCTGCTGCGCGACATCGACGGTCCGCCGGCGCACGCCACATCGCCTTCGCCCATCGCCACCCCGTTTGCGGGGGTAGGAGCAGGTGGGTCATGCGCGGCCTTGAGTCCGGCGTGAATCGGGGCGGCCGGGGCGCGACCGCGGTGAGCCGAAACATCGTTTGCGGCGGCGGTCCTTACGCCCGGCCCGCCGCGGGGATCGAAAAATGAGCGTCCGACCGGATCACCGATCGCACTCCTGTAGATGACCCCGCCGTCGATGTGCAGGACGAGGACAATCATTGCTGTGATGACCGGCAGCACCACGGCAACGCTGGCTGTCGCTGCGAGACCGCGCGGCAGCCTCGCCCTGATTGAGGCAATGGCAGTTGCCGACCGCACAGTAAACCTGGTCGCCCCCATAGGCGCGGGCCCACGTCGTGCGCGTGCGAATGACGGCCCTCTGCGTCGTCGGGGGAGGTCGGGGGTCGCGTGAGGTCGCGCTCCATTGCCTCCTCGCACGCCCCCCCATCTGGCGCCTAGCGGGATCGCTTGCTCCGCGGCCGAACTTCCAACAGGTAACTTTTCAGCTCGCCATCGTTGCTCAACCCTTTCGATGGCGAGGTCCAGGGCAAGCTTTTCAATCTCGATGATTAGCTCGACGAGCTCCATCGACATCAGGCCGCGCGCGACCACGAGGCGGGCATACGCATAAACCTTGCGGCGCCGATGGGCGGTATTGGAGAGGAGGCCGGCCACCGTATCGTCGATGATTGGCTGGTAGTCGACCGAACGCGCACGCACGGCCGACGCGACGTTGCGCCCGCGTTGGCGGGATGCTTCAACCGCAACCACGCCCGCAACCACGCCCGCCAAACAGTCTTGAGCCTCCATGTGGCAGCCCCGCAATTCAAAAAGGGCGCACAGCGTGCTCAAGCGTTCTAGGGAATCACGCTTTAACAACCCTTACTGCGCACTCTCAGTACTTACGACAGCTTAGGTACAATAAAAGTGACCAAGAGCCAAGTATTAGTCGCTCGATGTTCTTCATTCGTGCCCCAACCGCCGATCGCTCTGCGCGATTGCAACCGCTGATCGGCCACGGCCGTATACCTCGCGATCTCCTTGAGGCTCATGTGGCCGCGCGGCAATCTCCTTGGCGGTGGTTGCGTGTTCTGCGAGCCGTCGCATCTGGGCTTTACGGTCCGCTCGGAACACAATTGTCCGGCAACCCAGCCGTCTTCGCCCCTCGTTTGAGCCTGTCCTTCAAGGCGCTGCTTGTGAGCGGAAGGCCTCTGGTGACGAGATACCTGAAATGGACTGGACCAGCTTTCAATGCGGCTTGCAGGTTGGGAGGAGATACCGCAGAACAATGATCGTGAAGGCCCATATCGGAGCGTCTGGAAAGCAACCTGATCGCGACAGCCGTGCGCAGGTGACGGCCCGCCTCGAAGAGGAGGCTGAGGGTGAGCGCTGCTTCGTGGAAGACGATGTCGCCGTCGCGCTCGAATCCCGCCGCCTCCCTGCGGGTCGGCCGACGCACGCAGGGGCCGTCCCGGCCTGGATCGGAGGATCGCCCGTCCTGCAGGTGGTGCAGAGGTCCGGCACTGCCGCCACGGGGCCTCCTGAAGGTCAGTCGTCTTTAGGTGCACGAAGACGGACGTAACTTAACTTAATGTAAACCCCGACTATCGGCGGAATCTCCGGAACTCGCCATGTTGATCGACGGCAAGTGGATGTGCAGCATATGGGTCGAACCCGACGGCTGGTCCGTCGGCATCATCGATCAGACTAAACTCCCGCATGTGATGAACACCGTGCGGCTCGCCACTCTCGGCGACGCCGTCCATGCCATCACCGCGATGCAAACCCGCGGTGCGCCGCTGATCGGCGCGGTTGCAGCCTATGGGCTATGCCTTTCGTTACGCGCGGATGCCTCCGACGCCGCATTGGAGCACGCCTATGCGATGCTGCTCGCCGCGCGGCCCACAGCCGTGAATCTCAAATGGGCCCTTGACGAGGTTGTGGCGGCAGTGCGCAACCAGCCCCGCAGCGAGCGCGTGGCCGCCGCCTACGCGCGCGCCGGCGCGATCTGCCGCGAGGACATCGCCAATAACGAGGCGATCGGTCACCATGGGCTTGCCGTGATCGAACGCGCCGCCCGCACCAAGGCGCCGGGCGCTCCAGTCAATGTGCTGACCCATTGCAACGCAGGGTGGCTCGCCACGGTGGACTGGGGCACCGCGCTCGCTCCGATCTACAAGGCTCACCGCGAGGGTCTGCCGATCCATGTGTGGGTCGATGAAACGCGGCCGCGCAACCAGGGCGCTGCCCTGACCGCCTGGGAGCTTAGCCATCAGGGCGTACCGCATGCCGTCATTGCCGACAACACCGGCGGCCATCTCATGCAGCACCGCCTGGTCGACCTCGTCATCACTGGCGCCGACCGCGTCACAGCGCAAGGCGACGTCTGCAACAAGATCGGCACCTACCTCAAGGCGCTGGCGGCGCGGGACAACGGCGTGCCATTCTACGCGGCGGTACCGTCGTCCACCATTGATTTTACGCTGACCGACGGCATTGCCGAGATACCGATTGAAGAGCGCGGGTCCGAGGAGGTGGCCACCATGACCGGTCGCACCGCCGATGGCCGGATCGAGACTGTGACGGTGGTGCCGGATGGCTCGCCGGTCGCCAACTACGCGTTCGACGTGACTCCGGCCCGGCTCGTTGGGGGGCTCATCACCGAGCGCGGCGTGATGCCGGCAACGCGCGAGGCGCTGGCGGCGGGATTTCCGGAGCGGGCGGGGCGGTGAGCGCCGGCGCGTTGCTATTGAAAGGCGGCCGATGGCGGGTTTTGCGTACTCACCTTGCCGATGAACCGCGTCAGTTGCGGCGGAAAAGGTCCTGTGGAATGCCAGCCGCATTGAAGACGTAGTCGCGTTGAGTCCTCAAGCTGACGGCGCAGCACCGGCCGATCGACGTCGAGCAGGCGCGCTTCCACTTGCGCACCTTGCCGCCGACAATCATGGTCTCGACGATTGGTGCGATCCATCAACGATACGACCGCCCCCGGCACCTGGTTGACAGGCGCTACGTTGATTCGGGGGCGCCAAGAATAATGATGTCAGCCTCCTTGCCCGGGGGTGAGCGAACCGACCTTGTCGTCGAGCTGCCGCACCTTGGCGCCGTTCAGGGTGGCGTAGCGCAGCACGTCGCGTGTGGTCAGCGGTGCCGGCAGGCCAGCCGGCGGTTTGGGCCACGGATTGGCGGCCGCGGGCAAGTCCCCAATTAACGGAGTTCGGCGCAAACCCCTGTTCACGAGCACGCGCTGCGGATTCATCATCGCACGCGTCTGGGTCCGCGCCGAACCCGTTGGCGCTGCCCATCCTTCACGTTTCGGGTGGAGCGGAGCCTAGCCGCTTTCGTCGTGGTCAGCGGTTCGACCTTCGCGCTGCGCGCTTTTTTGGAGCTGGCTTTTTCTTCGTGTGCGGGGCGTCCTTGCGCTGCTCCGCGACCGCGAGCGCGCGGTCGGCCCAAACCCCGAGCTCATCTGGATCGTCGTAGAGCCGCTCGGGCAGCCGCCAGAAATGCCGCGACGGCCGGCCGACATGATGCTTGGCAAGCGGATAAACGAACGGCGCGCTGCCCTCGCGCTCGAAACTTGGAATGCTCGCGTCGTCCACTCTAAGATAGATCACGCCGTCGAATATGAGACCAAACATCAGACCGTCCGCATAAAGACCAATGCCGCCGAACATCCGCCTTGCGGCGACGGGACGAAACGACGCGAACAATTCGCTAATAAAATCAAGGTCCATACGCAAAATCCTCCACGCGGCTGCCTGACTACCCTCCCGCAGCCGCCTTTTTCATGTCGCGTATCAGCCGATTTCTTTGCAACATATTCCCGCTTGTTTTCAACGATTGTCAGCGAGTGCAGGCAAGTAGACGCGACATGAACGCGACATGGCGGACAGGAAAAGGCCGGCTGTGAACCAGCGCGGGGTCAGCGCCGTATCGCCACCAGTCTGTTGTTAGCCCGGCACCTTGAATTCGGCACCTTCTCCATCGCGGTGGCTTCGTCCGGCGCCGCGACATTGCCCAGCCAGACGGCTTTGCTGGCGATCTTGTAGATGCTCCAGATGATCGGCTTCGGCGGTCTGGCTTCTTGGCGATACGGCTAGTATCGGACGGCTGTACCAGCAAATACTCCTTCGGCTTCAGCCCGCGTCCGATCACGCCGCTCAGCTTCTGCAACCACTCCTCGCTCTGCATCACTGCCACCTCCACGTGAAGCAGCATGAGGACAGCAAGGAAGAGCGACGAGCGGGCAGTTTCTTGGCTCCTCGTCCATCCGCGTTCGGCAAATTGCATGACTCCGATGCCGGTGAATTCGCCGAAATACAGGACAACGTCAAGTCCATTGGGGTGAACGATATCGGACAGATGATCATAAGCAGTTCGGAATGGAGGGGCGTCGTTTCATTTGTCGATTTGATTCAAGATTTGCCGGGCTTTGATCTCTTCACCTTGTCGTTCAATGGAACGACGGAATACGAGTGGCGAAAGCTGCCTTGCTCACAAGCGCTTCGACGCCCGCGTAATCGTTAGCTTCGCAGAGGGGTTTTAGCTTGTCGGTAAAGTCACAGATGGTAGCAGTGCTCTCATAAATGGCGCGGGTACAAAGTTCGGCAGCAAGGGATCGGCTGGCGTCAGGCTCGGCGACGCCGGCCTCGACGAAGGTGAGGCAGCGTCGAGCGGGTCCTGAGAACATGTTACTCAACGAAAATATCCAATCTCCAAGTCTGGTGGCACCGTGGGCCAATAAATCGACCCTGCAACTTTTCTGAAAGCTGGCATGCGGACACGTTGGTGAGCCGCACCCAAATAGAGTCTCTGCCAGTGAAGCCCGGTTTTGGCGAGTAGTAGATGCTCCCGTCGGAACGGAGCACGGCTGTGCCGTTATGTGGGGGTTCGATGATTTCCGACTGCGACCCGAACACGGGTAAGATCACGCATGGCGTTCCGGCCCGACACAACTGCCCGCCCTGCTCGTGGGCGGCGTTCGCAGGCGTCAGCGACGCCGAAAGGGCAAACGAGAGCATTCCACCAACGATCAGAAGAAAGCGCATGTTTATCCCCCCTGAGCAAATCAGCGCACGGCGCACTCTAAAGACCTTGGCGCGACTAGCGTCCGTCGGTCGGCTTCGAACGCATTCACACATTTTGATAAGCATGCCTGCTTTTCCTTCTCTACTACGAGGCTCTTGCACTTGCGGATGCAATTACTCTCCATGGTCAAGGGGACGGGATCATAGCAAGGCGTCGTCCACCTCGCTGACACCTGCGACGCCGAAACGGTCAGCGTGAGCATCGTGATGACGATGGCGAGTGCTGTTGCCGCTGCGTACTTGCGCAGTGCTGGTACACGTCAAAGATGACAGTTGCCGCGCCCAACACCTTTCTCTTTAGTTTCTCACCGGCCTCTGGCCGACCCGCCCTGCATGAAACGGTTTTCCACCGTTGCGTGCCGGTCATATAATTTTTACCGCTGTCGGCACAGAGGTCGATCTTTTCTTGGTGCGGAAGAGCCCGTTCTTTAGTTGGACCCGGGTACCTCGAACACCCCCAATTGAAGCCAAGCAGCGGGTAACAACCGCTGTCGGAGCCCGTTTGCTAGAGTTCATTCGTGAGAGGTCCCACGCCGGCGGCGCAGGTGTGAAAGGGAAGAACGATGGACGTGATGTATGAGCGGGTCGCCGGTCTCGACGTGCACAAGGTGAGAATCGTCGCCTGCGTACGGATCGTGGCTGCCGGCAAGGTAACCCGGGAATGCCGGACATTCGACACGACGACAGCCGGTCTCGAGGCCTTGCTGAGCTGGCTGACGGAGAGCGGCTGTACCCATGTGGCGATGGAAGCGACCGGGGTCTATTGGAAGCCGGTGTGGAATATCCTGAGCGACGGCACGTTCGAGCTGATACTGGCCAATGCGGCTCACATCAAGAACGTTCCAGGCCGCAAGACGGACATGAACGACGCCGTGTGGATCGCCGATCTCGTCAGTTGCGGATTGATCAAGGCGAGCTT
>JASHYD010000396.1 GCA_030043175.1 Xanthobacteraceae bacterium
CCGCAGCGCCACACGTACCGCCAACAGGCCCTGCGCGATCGCCTCCAGACTCGGATGGCCGGCAACGAGTTCGCGAATCCGCCCCTCGAAGCGCGCTGGCGTGGTTGGCCCGACCTTGAGGCCGAAGCCACGCAGAATGCCACGCAAGCTCATCTCGACATCATGAAGTTTTACTTGCGCTAGCTTGCGCGCGGTGAGCAGCGCGCGCGTCTCCTGCGCTGCGATTGACTTGCAATGCACCGGGCGGAACCAGCCCAGCCGCATCAGCTGCGCGATTCCCCGCGCGTCGTTGCGGTCGGTCTTCACCGGAACCGTATTGAGTGCGTTGCGCACGTGGCGTGTCTCCAACAGCTCGACCGCAAGTCCGCCTTGGCGCATCGCCGCATAGAGCCATTGCGACAGCGGTCCTGCTTCCAGTCCAATCCGCGCCAGCTCCAGTTTAAGCCCCTTTAACCATGCAATCAGAGCGTCCGGCTCACTGGCGATCTTGCCTTCGCGGACAATTTGCCGTTGCCATCCACAACACACACGCTCGAAGCTTCCAAAGACACGTCGATTCCGACATAGTGGTTCATGGGTCGTCCCTCGATGATGCTGGAGCGGGCATCAACCCGACTCCGTTCGTTTCGACACCATCAGTTTGAGGGACGACTCCCTTTCACCCCCTTAACCCACTGGGGCCAGGCCCGTTACCCCATCTAGCCTCAAGGCGCACCGTTGCCCGCGTAACGGACGCTGTCGACGCCGCGGTGGCGCAGGACTTTCCGGAAGCGCCGGGTTTTCACTCACGCGCACCATCTCCATGGTGGCTAGCTATTTGCGGCAGCGCGGCGCGATCACGCCGCGGCTCGGACTTCGTATCAGGACCCGCCACCCTGACGCGCCGATTGTGTCCGTATCCGTAGCAGGCGCGCTTTAGCGGAAAGGTATCAATCATCGGCGAGTTTGTGAGTCGAGGAGCGCCAGAAGGCCGGTCAGCAGATCGCACGGTCGCGGCGGGCATCCGCGAATATGAACGTCGACGGGCAGCAGACTGTCGACGCCGCCCACCACCGCATAGCTCCCGGCGAAAATGCCGCCGTCGACGGCACAATCGCCCACCGCGACCACCCATTTGGGGTCCGGCGTGGCATTGTAGGTGCGCTGCAGGGCTTCGCGCATGTTTTTCGTGACGGGGCCGGTGACCAGCAGCACGTCGGCGTGTCGCGGTGACGCGACGAAACGCAGGCCAAAGCGTTCAAGATCATAGAAGGCATTGTTGAGCGCGTGGATTTCGAGTTCGCAGCCATTGCATGAACCGGCGTCCACCTCGCGAATCGACAGGCTGCGTCCTAGCCGGCGGCGCGCGGCACGATCAACATGCCCGGCCAATTCAGCGAGCGCGGCATCGTCCGCCACCGGCGGCGCCTCGGTCAGAGGTCGCCGGGTCAAGCCCTCGAACAGCGTTCGGCGCATTTGCTGGTCCTAAAGATCGTGTCCGGAATACGAACAATTGAACGATTTGTTGCACAGGGGAAAGTCGGCAACGATGTTGCCCTCGATGGCGGCTTCAAGCAGCGGCCATTGAAACCACGACGGGTCGCGCAAGTGGCAGCGTACCACGCGATCGCCGTCGAGGCGCACCCAAGCGAGCACGTCGCCGCGGAAGCCTTCGGCAAATCCCAGGCCCTCCGCAGATTCACTCACCGGCGTGAGTGTGTTCGCGATGGGCCCACCCGGCAGCCGGGCAAGTATCTGCTCGACAAGCGAAAGGCTTTGCTCGACCTCGCGGATGCGCACCCAGATGCGGGCATTGACATCGCCGGCGCTGAGTACGGGAATGTCGAACTCGAGTTTGTTATAAGGCGCGTAGCCGGGCGTCTTGCGCGTATCAAAGCCGCGACTGCTGGCGCGACCAATATAGCCGCCGGCGCCGAATTGCCGGAGCAACGCGGCGCGTACGATTCCGGTCGCGACGGTGCGGTCTTGCAGCGATGCGGTGTTGTCGTAAAGTGCGACGAGTCGGGGAAATCGCCGCCTAATTTCGGCCAGTGCAGTGCGTAGTTTGTCAATACCGTCGGGACGCAGATCGGCGGCGACGCCGCCCGGGACGACCTGATCCATCATCAGGCGATGCCCGAAGCAGGCGTCGGCCGCACGCAGAACGCGTTCCCGCAGGATGCTGCAATGCGCGTGCATGATGGCAAACGAAGCGTCATTGCAGATGGCGCCGATGTCGCCGAAATGATTGGCCAGCCGTTCGAGTTCCGCCATTAGCGCCCGGAGATAACTCGCCCGTGGCGGAACCGCGAGATTGAGCGCAGCCTCCACGGCGTGGGCGAAGGCGAGCGCATAGGCGACGGTGCTATCCCCGGAAGTGCGACCCGCAAGGCGTGCGGCCTTGCTTAGGGTCGCGCCCCCCATGAGCGACTCGATGCCTTTATGCACGTAGCCGAGGCGCTCTTCGAGCCGCACCACCGTTTCGCCATTGGCGGTGAAGCGGAAGTGGCCCGGCTCGATGATGCCGGCATGCACCGGACCGACCGGAATCTGATGCAGGCCGTCGCCTTCGGCGGGCAGGAATGGATATGGCGGGGGGGCCGAGATTGGTGTGC
>JASHYD010000397.1 GCA_030043175.1 Xanthobacteraceae bacterium
CGACGCGCCCACTTGCCGATCGTTCTCGCTTCGGAGCTGATCGACAAACCGGTTGCCATCCCATGGTGGAACGGCCGCGCGCTCCGCGTCGTCCAATAAGCCCCGGCAAGGTCCCCGTGTTAGGCTAATTCCGTGCCGTGGAAATCCAGGCTAGCCGAGATTGAGTTCCTTGAAGAAGTCATTGCCTTTGTCGTCGATCACGATGAAAGCCGGGAAATTCTCCACCTCGATGCGCCAGATCGCCTCCATGCCGAGTTCGGGATATTCGACCAGCTCGACGTTCTTGATGCAATGCTCGGCGAGATTGGCGGCAGCGCCCCCGATCGATGCGAGATAGAAGCCGCCATGCTTCCTGCAGGCGTCGCGCACCTCACGCGAGCGGTTGCCCTTGGCGACTGAGATCATGGAGCCGCCAGCGGCCTGGAAATCATCGACGAAGCTGTCCATCCGCCCGGCCGTCGTCGGGCCGAAAGCGCCGGACGCGTAACCCTCGGGCGTCTTTGCGGGGCCGGCGTAATAGACCGGGTGGTTCTTGAAATACTCCGGCAGGCCCTGCCCGGTTTCGAGCCGCTCGCGCAGCTTGGCGTGGGCGAGATCGCGCGCCACGATCATCGGGCCGGTGAGCGACAGCCGCGTCTTGATGGGATGCTGGGTCAGCGCCGCCAGAATGTCCTTCATGGGCCTGCTGAGGTCGATGTTCACGACCTCGCCACCGAGCTTCACGCCATCGATGTCAGGCAGATACTGCGCCGGATTGTGCTCGAGCTCCTCCAGGAAGACGCCGTCCCGCGTGACCTTGCCCAGCGCCTGGCGATCTGCCGCGCACGATACCCCTAGACCGATCGGCAGCGAGGCGCCGTGACGCGGCAGGCGAATCACCCGCACATCGTGGCAGAAATACTTGCCGCCGAACTGCGCCCCGACGCCGAGCGACTGCGTCAACCCCAGGACTTGCCGCTCCATGTCGAGGTCGCGGAAGGCATGGCCATCTTCCGAGCCTGCCATCGGCAAGCTGTCGTAGTATTTGGTCGAGGCAAGCTTGACGGTCTTCATCGTGAGTTCTGCCGAGGTGCCGCCGATCACAATGGCGAGGTGATAAGGCGGGCAGGCGGCGGTGCCGAGCGTGAGGACCTTCTCCTTGAGGAACGCCAGCATGCGGTCGCGCGTCAGGATCGATGGCGTGGCCTGGAACAGGAACGCCTTGTTGGCCGAACCGCCGCCTTTGGCAATGAACAGAAACTTATAGGCATGCTCACCCTCAGCATAGATCTCGACCTGCGCCGGCATGTTGTTCCGCGTGTTCTTTTCTTCGAACATCGACAGCGGCGCGAGCTGCGAATAGCGCAGATTTTTCTTCAGGTAAGCATCGCGCGCGCCCTCGGCGAGCGCCGCCTCATCGTCGCCGCTGGTCCACACGAGCCGGCCTTTCTTGCCCATGATGATCGCGGTGCCGGTGTCCTGGCACATAGGCAGCACTCCGCCGGCCGCGATGTTGGCGTTCTTCAGGAAATCGTAGGCCACAAACCTGTCGTTGTCGGAAGCCTCTGGATCATCCAGGATCGCGCGCAACTGCCTAAGGTGAGCCGGCCGCAGCAAGTGGTTGATGTCGACGAACGCCGCCTCCGAAAGGGCCCGCAACGCCTCGTGGGCAACGACCACAACCTCCTCGCCCATGATGCGCTCCACCCGAACGCCGTCCGCGGAAAGCTTGCGGTAGGGGGTGAGGTCCTCGCCGAGCGGGAACAGGGGCGAATGGCGGAAGGGCGGCGTGAGGCTGATGGGCGCGTTCATAGGCGAGTGTCCTGCACCGTGATGTGTGCTGCCTTATAGCAAGTACGGAGAGCCCCGTCCTGTCCCGGCATGTCACGTTGCAGAAATGTCGATAAATAGCACATTTCCGCGCCCTCTTGCCCGACCGTCATTGCGTCTCGTGCTGGCCCGGGTTGTCCAGTTGGGACAAAAATTGGGACGAAAAACGGCCCCCTACCCTGCCCCTGCTTGCCTTCCGCCCCCGGTCCGTCTGCCCGCTCAATCGCCGCAAGGCTTCCGCGCCCCTCCCCGGCTGTGAGCGGCTCCAGCCGCCTCCTCCCGGCTCAGGCCGTCATCCTGCACGCCACCGGCAGGCTCGGCGCGGTGCCGCCGAGGGGAACCCCGAGGTACTCGGCCGCCTTCAGCAGCACCTCCGGGCGATCTCGAAAGCATCCAAGCTCACGATTACAGGGATCGCATATCGCATTTCTTACCATGCCATCTTTGTGGTCGTGGTCGATCACCAGAGCCGCAATTTCTTCGCAAACTGCCAACGGCTGTTCGGGGCCGTCAGCATGACCTGAAGGTCTTCTTCGCTGATGCGATATTTCCGGGCGCAGGAGCGCTGCCACGAATACGCAACGCAATCTGTCGTGAGTTATCGCCATTCATATCGACTGAACAGAAAATGGCTAGGCTGACCCGCCGGCCGAGATCATGCCGAAGCGAAGTAATAAACCCCTTGCCAAGGGATATCACGTCGTGAGCGCCATCGTCACTGCAGTGAGCCGCAGCCTGAGTCATACATTTGGCAAGCCCAATATGCCGACTATCCGCTTAATTGCCGGCCTTGGCGTGGAAGGAGACGCGCATATGGGCGAAAAGGTGAAACATCGCTCCCGCGTTCGGACCAATCCGGATGCTCCCAACCCGCGGCAGGTACATTTGATGCAGGAGGAGCTGTTCGCTGAGTTGCGGGCCGGCGGCTTCGACGTGGAGCCGGGCGCGATCGGGGAGAACGTTACGACGCGCGGAATCGATCTTCTCGCTCTCCCGACTGGGGCCCGACTTCGCCTCGGCCCCGATGCGGTGATCGAGATCACCGGCCTACGCAATCCTTGTCGCCAGCTTGATGTGTTTCGGCCCGGCTTGATGAGGGCGGTGCTCGGGCGCAGTGCAGCTGGTCATCTTGTCCGCAAGGCCGGCGTCATGGCGATCGTCATCAGGGGTGGAGATGTGAGGCCGAAAGATGTGATTGTCCTGGAAATGCCGAGCGGCGAACACCAACCACTGCTGCCGGTATAGCGTGGACGTGTGATCGAGTTGCCTTCTCGATGAAGATTGCGCACTCGCGCCACGTCTGCGTCGGGTCATCAAGAGACCCGCCGCCGCTGGGGCCGAGTTGGCTTGGTGCGTGGGGTGTTACTATGCGCCCACGTCACGCGGCCCCGGCCCCTCCTCGCTGGCCCTAGCGGGGGTAGCTCGGCGTTGACGACTAGGGCCCATTCGAATTAACGATGAGAAGTAGCCACGGAGACGGCCGGTGAGCAGGGAAGAGCTGGAGCAACTGACCCGCTACATTCAACGGACTCAGAGAGACCGTACGTCCTCTTTGACGGTGGCTCGTGCGCAACTTGAGAAAGAAGGCGTCATCACGCCAGACGGTAAGCCGACTCGCCAATATGGCGGCGAGGGCGCCGCCTAACGGTTGCATAATCTAACTGCATCGTTCGTTCTTGGATCCCACGGATGCGATCGGTCCGTGGGAATGCGCTTGCTTTCGGCTGAAAAATTCAATTCCGGTGACAACGATTTCGATTGGCTGGGTTCAGGCATCTACTTCTGGCAGTCGAATCCGCTTCGCGGGCTTGAGTACGCAAAGGAACTGGCGACAAGGCCGAGTGATCCGAAGCCGAGGAGCCGCATGTCGTCGGCGCCGTCATCGGCTGCGCATATTGCCTCGACCTGTTTTCTTCGACGGGGATCGAGGCTGCTCGCCACGCTTACAAAGATTACGTAGAGGTCTCCCGCGCCGCGCGTGTTGAGATGCCTAAAAATGTGCTGGGCCCCGACATGCTGCTCCGTCGCTTGGATTGTGCCGTCATAAAGCACCTCCACAGCTTGCTCGCCGCATCAGGGCGGAAGCCCTTTGACACTGTCAGAGGCGTGTTCCGGGAAGGCCCTCCGATCTACGAAAATTCCGGCTTTTTTGAAAAGACCCACATCCAAATCTGCGTCGTTAATGTCTCGTGCATCAAGGGAGTTTTTCGGGTGCCCGGCGATCACCTGAATCTCACGAATGGTCGAGATTTGCGCTACGCCTAAAAGCAAGCAGGGCGACCCGAAGGCCGTCCCTGTCGCTCGGCGCCGAACCAAGCAACCAGGAGATCAGTTATCGAACGCTAATTCGGTTTCGCCTTCGATAGCAGCCGATAGGCAAACTGTAGCTGGAGATGCGGGCGATCAAATCGAGCATACCAGTATTTGACCACCCCTCAGGTAGATGGGGCGCCAAGGACGATTGGATACCGGCGCCACCATGGGTCCGATGGGGGGCCACTAGCCCTCAGAATAATGGAGACAGCGACCCAGGCGACGTTCGCCCCAAAGCCGCAGTGCATCTCCGCGGGAAGGAAGGCATATCGGGTACCTAACGACCATTTTCTCAACCGCCGACGTCACCGCTCATCAGAGGGCCGAACAGCTCGAAGCGTTCGCCGTTGAAGCGCTCCATCTGCATCTGTTTGACCGGCGCGAAATCGGTCGGCCCGGTGTTGACTTTGATGCCGGGCAGCAGCATACCGAGGTCAAGATCTTTGAGGCTCGCGGCCTGCTTCATGACGTTGTCGCGGGTGAGATTGTCGCCGCTTCGCTTGAGCACCGCAACCAGGGTTTGCGCGGCCAAGTAGCTCCACACCGTGAATGCGGATGTTTTGTCACCATCCGGATAATATCTGTCCGTAAAAGCCGACCATTCCGTGTAGCCTGCGTCGTCCTTCCAGGCCGGATCGGTCGGGTCCTTGAAAAATGTGGTGGTGAGCAGGCCTTTGGCGTTGTCGAGACCTGCCGGTTTGAGCACCGAACCTACGGACGAGGAGACGCTATTTAGCAGATGGAGTGGCATCCAGCCGATCTCGGCCGTTTTCTTGATGGCCTGGGCGGCGAATTTCGGCGTCGTAACATTGAACAGGACATTGGCGCCAGACGCCTTCAGGCTGATGATCTGGGAGTCCACAGTCGGGTCGGTGACCTCATAGGGCGCCTCGGCGACGATTGGCATTTTGCCATTGAGACCGTCTTTCAGCCCCTTCACATAGTCCTTACCGTAATCGTCGTTCTGGTAGAGAATACCGACCTTGCCCTGCGGGTAGTTCTTCAGGAGATACTCCGCATAAATGCGTCCCTCGGCCTGATAGCTCGGGATCGAGCCCATAGTCCATGGAAAGTGTTGCGGATCGTTCCATTTAGTGGCGCCACTGGCGACAAAGAGCTGGGGCACTTTCTTGGCATTCATGTATCTTTGGATGGCGGTATTGGACGGTGTCCCCATCGATTGGAAAATCAGCAGGACCTCATCGCTTTCGACGAGCTTGCGGGCCTGCTCGACGGTCTTGGGCGGGGTGTAAGCATCGTCATAGCTGATGAAATTGATCTTGCGGCCATTGATACCGCCCTCGGCGTTGATCTTTCGGAAGTAGGCGGCCTCCGTCTTCCCGAACTCGCCATAAGCGGAAGCGGGCCCGCTATAGGGCATGATGTTACCGATCTTGATCTCGCTGTCAGTCGCGCCGGGATCGTATTTCTTCTGAGCCGCGACCGGGCTCGCCGCCACCACTGCCGCGATGCCCACCGTTGCCCCCATTGTCAGCCATTGCCGATAATTTCGCATATTGGTCTCCCACAAATTGATTGGTTGGTCTGGCTTGGTTCAGAATGCTTTTACGCGGCGGCGCTTGGCCTAATGCACGTCCGACGCAACACAACGTCGGCAAATCATCAAATAAATGAGCCGGTCCCGGATGTGTGTTCAGTTCAGCAGGGAAGCCCTCCGCTGACGCAAATCATGGTGTAAATTGAAGCCGCAGTCATCATAGAACCTTGTAATTTCGTAGCAGGGCTCTCCGGTAGTGGCCGCCTTTGGCGGACGCTCGGGAGCATAGGTGGTTGACCACGGCCCCTTCGCCCCTTGGGCACAAGGGTCCGCCAAGGTCCATTGGGTCGCGAGGGGCCGCTATGGGTCGGATGGGGGGGCAGCCTCGCACTGTAGGAGCGACCCAAGGGTCCGTAGGGGCGTGAGCCCGCAGTCAGTCGCACCCACTGGCGGGAATGACGTAAGCTGAGCTAGGCGCAAAGTTTTCCGTCCGGCTCAACTAGCTTGGCCTCTTCTTGGGCCAGCAAGCGCACAAGGGCCTGTCGCCTGGGTTCGTCGGTTTCTCTCTCCAGCAGGCGACGAAAAAGCTCAACATTCAGGCTGACCACGAACGTATCCATGGGGGCTCCGCATAACTCGTAAGTTCAGCCGACCCCAACAGCACTCACACTCATATGTGCTCATTTATGATTGGCGGATCACAACTTCGGCAACGCCTAGTCGTGCGGAACGAAGCTCAGCGACGAGCGATGGAATTCGCCCAGAGACATGTTTTTGGAGGGGGCGATGT
>JASHYD010000398.1 GCA_030043175.1 Xanthobacteraceae bacterium
GAACGATTCGCGCGATCAATGCGGCCGGCGTCAGTATTCTCCTGGTCGAGCAAAATGCCCGTCACGCGCTGGATACGGCCGGGCGCGGTTATGTTCTACAGACGGGCTCGATCATTGCGCACGGCTCATGCGCCAAACTGCGGGAAGATAACCGCGTGCGCGAGGCCTACCTTGGTCGTGGCGCGACGCCGATCGGCAATGCCGCAAAGGGCTGACACATCTGGATGTGGCCCGGGATAGCATGCGGGTCTATGAACGCCGGAAATCTTCACGATTGAGCGCTACGATGCGGTCATTGCGGCACGGCGGCAAAAGAGCAAAAATCACCCAAGACCCGAACGCCCGCGAAGGAGGAGCCCACCCATGCTGTCACGACGCGATGTTCTCACCACCGTCGCCGCCGGGGCGGGTTTAGCGCTGGCGACGCCGACGCGCGAACCCGCGAAGGCACAACCGGCGCGCCGTATTATCGTCGACTCGCAGGTCCACATCTGGCTCGCAAATACGCCCGAGCGTCCCTGGCCCGCCGACGGCATCGGCCAAGCGCACATCCCGCGACCGTTCTCGTACTACGAACTGTCGGCGCGCATGGAGGAGGCCGGAGTGGACCGCGTCGTCATCGTGCCGCCGTCGTGGGAGGGCTATCACAACGAGTATGCTATGGAAGCAGCCAAGAAATGGCCGTATCGCTTTGCGCTCATGGGCCGCCTTCGGATTGACGATCCGAAATCGAGGGACCTGCTCCCGACCTGGAAAGATCAGCCAGGCATGCTCGGCGTCCGGCACACCTTCAACCGCTTGCAGACAGGTTGGCTCACCGACGGCACCGCCGACTGGTTCTGGCCAGCCGCTGCCAAGGCTGGCATCCCTGTGATGACGCCGACTGCAGGCCGCGCGCGCGAGTTTCTGGGCATTGTCGAGCGCAATCCTGACCTCATCTTCATCATCGATCACATGAACCTGTCCGATGAAACAGCCAAGCAGGGCAAGATCCCGGAAGCAGTCGCTGAGGTGGTTGAGTTCGCCAAGTACGCGAATGTGCAAGTCAAGATGTCTTCCCTGCCGCACAAGTCGTCTCAGCCCTATCCGTTTCGCGACCTGACCGATCACATTAAGCGTGTGTTCGATGCGTTCGGCCCGCGCCGCAGCTTCTGGGGGACCGACCTCACCGCTGGTATCGACCGCTTCCCTAAGCTGACGTACCAGCAGCGCATCACCCACTTTACCGAGGAGCTGCCGTTTCTTTCTGAACAGGACAAGGACTGGATAATGGGTCGCGCGATCATGCGGCGACTCGGCTGGACGTGAGATTGCGCATGGAATAGTTGGGAAGGGATCCGGCGAACGACCGCACTGGCCGAGTCCAAGCCTTGGCGGACGGACCCAAATCCGCGAGTGCGCGGGTTGTCAGAGTCGACCCTATTAGCCGTATGGAAGCTGAGTTGTGAGGGGAGTCAAAAGCATGCAGATTCGCAATACGGTGGGTGCATTCATGCTGGCTGCGGCGTTGATATTGCCGACGGTGGCGAACGCATTCGATGAATCCAAATATCCCGACATGCAAGCGCAGTGGAGTCGGCCGGCTGGCACTGGCATTCAATGGGATCCTTCGAAACCCGGTGGGCGGGGCCAGCAGCCGCCGCTAACCCCCGAATATCAAGCCATATGGGAAGCCAGCATGGCCGACCAGGCGAACGGCGGCCAAGGCAATGATCCTCTCTACCGATGCTTCCCGGTCGCAATGCCGCGCGTCATGAACGCCGTTTTCCCGATGGAGATCATCATCACGCCGAACACAACCTACATGCTGTTCGACTCCTCGACACCGCGTCGCATCTACACGGATGGTCGCGATTGGCCCAAAGATCAGGAACCGAGTTTTCTCGGCTACTCCATTGGCAAATGGATCGACGAGAATGGCGATGGACGCTATGACGTGCTCGAGGTGGAGACGCGCTTCGTGAGGGGTCCCCATTCCTACGACGGGAGCGGATTGCCGTTTCACACCGATAATCAGGCGCGGTTCAAGGAGCGACTCTATCTCGATCGCGCCAACCCCGACGTTCTCCGCGACGAAATCACCACCTACGACCACGCCCTGACCCGTCCCTGGACAATAACAAGAAACTATCAGCGCACCCGCAATCCAATCTGGTTCCAAAACGAATGTGTGGACGACAACCAACACGTTCAGGTCGGCAAGGAAGACTATCTCGTCGGCGCCGATGGCCTGTTGATGCCAGTTCGCAAGGGACAGGCGCGCCCGGATCTCAGGCATTTTGAATAGAGTTGCGGCATCAGATACCTGGTTGTTTGAGGGCGGCCGCGGCTCCCCCGCAAAGAGAGCTGGGCCCCGACCGCATCAGCCCGACGAGGGCAAGACCGAGCAGGAAGGTCGTGGAAGCCGTTGGCCGATCTCGACGCGAAATGGGCATCGAAGCAAACCGATAGAATTAATCACTTCGTGAGGAACGTATACAATTCATGGACGGCTGGCGTGTCCCCGATCCTAGCGATCCGGGCGAGCTCAGCTACTGCTTGCTGCGAGCGGCAACCGAAGACGGAGGGAGACGCCAATGAACAATTCAGCGATCGCCGGAGTACTGGGCCTTTGCCTGGCTTCGGCCGCAGGCCATGCACAAACGGCCCAGACCGAGACCAACAAGGCGCTGGCAATCCGGTTCTACAACGCGCTTGCCCAGGGCGACGCTGCAACTCTGCAGGCGCTCGGCCGGCCCGATTACATCCAGCACAACCCGGCCTTCGAGACCGGATTGGCGGGCCTGATCAAGCGCATCAACGAGCGCCCGGCGCGCCCGCCGGGGTCTCCGCCGATCCCGCCGCTCGAGTTCGTCCGCACTGCGGCGGAAGGCGATTTCGTCTGGCTGCTGCGCAAGATGCCGCAACCGGCTCCGGGCAAGGAGCGCGCCAACGTCGACATCTTCCGCGTGCAGGATGGTAAGGTCGCTGAGCATTGGGACTATCAGGAGACCTTCCCGCGCGGGGACGAGCCGCCGAAAAACGCCAACGGCCGGTTCTGACGGTCGCCAATATCAAAAGAGAAAAACGGCCCGTTCGGGCGCGGACTCGACCGCGCCCACACGCCGAGGAGGCGTTACAGCAGCTCAAATATGCTGTAAATGGGGCCGTCGGCGAGGCGGTGACCGATACCGATTCCAACGACGTGATTAATCCAATCATAGTGCGGAGCAGACGTTTGAAATAATGGGTTGATCCGAAAATAATAGCTTTCCGGGTCGACGACCTCGCCGCGATCGATTCTGGCGATGACATCGGGAGGTCCGTAGCGCACCCCCTGATAGGTCATGAGTATTAGCGCATCGTCGTTCGTCCGCAGGACCAGCCGGACATTAAGGTTGACTGCGCCGTCGGGACGGATGGTCTGCCAGTCGCTGCCGCCGTCAAGCACTTTCCCGGACAGACGATCGCCCTCGAAAGACCCTCCGGGAATGACACCAATGCGACGATAGCTGTCGGGAGGCGAGCCGACGACCAGCGGAGGCTTCACTTCCAGGCGCATCACGAACAACAGTCGCGCCCGGATATTCTTCAACGCATCTGGAAGCTTGTCACTGAGGCGGTCGGACATCGCAATAACTCACGTTGTTCGGGATTCCTGGTAGACTTGTTGTACATAATTTTTTGCTGCGCGGCCGCGGATGCGGTCAGCGAGGACTGATGGTTCTCACTCGGCCGAGAAGGCAAGCAGAACGTTGCCGGGCTGCCCCGCAACGGTCGAGTAGCCGGAGCCGATGAACAGCATGCCGCCGGCGACCGTCGGGCCCGGCGCCATGATCGACCCGCCTTTGGCTTGAACCTTGTTGACCGTGTTGAACGTATGGGCAGTGTCGAACCTCCATAGCTCGCTTCCGTCCGCCGTCGAAACCGCGAACAGCTTGCCGTCCGAACCGCCTACGAAAGCAACGCCCGGGATGACAGTCGCGGCAGCGCCATGATTAATAACTTGCTCCTTGATCGAATTGAGCGGTGTGTACCAGACTCGCTCGCCGGTATCGAGCCGCACGGCAGCCATACCGCCGCCGGTCAAGCCGAAATAGCCGTTCTTCTCATCGGCGGCGCCGCCCCATTGCACCCCGCTGCGCAACATACCGGCCGGCAGCGGGCCATTTCCGATCACCGGACCCTGCACGTTTATCCGCCAAAGCAGCGCGCCATTGCGGTCGGGGTCGAGTGCCAATATGTCGCCGGGCTTGGTCCCCACAATGATCTCCCGGCTGCCGTTCGGCAACGTATGCAGTATCGGCGAAGACGGGATGTCCCAGTCGGGCCCCTGGACCTTGGGGCAGTTCTCGGTGCGGTTCTCGCCGACGCAGCCGACCAGGAACGTGTCGTTTTCATGCACCTGATAGGACCACAGGACCTTGCCGCTATCCATGTCGAGCGCCATGACGGCGTCGGAGGTCGCTGCGGCCGGATAAGTTGTCGCATCGCCGGTGCCGAAGTAGATCGCACGGCGCGACGGATCGACTGTCGGGGTATTCCACACCGAGCCGCCGGCCGGGGCCCACTGCTGGACACCCTTTGAATTTTTCGCAGCCGGTTTTGGTCGCCCCGCAATCACATAGGTCTTCCAGATTTGCGCCCCGGTCTCAACGTCGAGCGCCACCACATTGCCAACCGCCGTGCAGCAGGGGTAGTCGAGCGAGCGGGCGGAAAACTCTTCCCAGGACGAGACCGGCACGTAGAGGCGCCCCTCGTAGAGAGCCGGAGCTGCGGTGACGCGTCCCGTATAGTGCTCCTCGACGTGGCTCGTCCACAACGGCGCGCCGGTTTGCGCATCGAGCGCATA
>JASHYD010000399.1 GCA_030043175.1 Xanthobacteraceae bacterium
CGGTCTCGCGCCGCGATGCGCCCGCTGCGATAGCTTCAATCACCCGTTCACGCAGGTCCATCGAATACGGTCTCGGCATCGTTCCCCCAGCCAAAGCGAATCAATGCTGTAGACTCGCGCATTCTTAAGTCACTGGGAATCCCTCCGTTTGTCCGATTCTAAACGAGCGAAAGCCGCTCTAAGTTCACGTTCACGCATATTTGGGATGGAAAACCGCACCCGGTGACCGGTACGCCAGTATTTAATGAAGACACCTACGACAGGCTCAACACCAACACCTTGAACTTTGTTCGTTCAAAGGACGGAAAGCCTGTGCAAATGGGTTCACTGGCGGTTTCTGACGATGGCAAAGTTCTTTCGGTTACGGTCATAGCCGTAGGTGCGAACGGTCAGCTCGTTCGTTCTGTTGGCGTATGGGAAAAGCAGTAAAGCAGGGGACGATCATGATCAAGAGCCTTGCAATTGCTACTTTGATCGTCGCCAGTCCGGCATTCGGACAAAGCGTCGATCCGATAATCGGGACGTGGAAACTCAACGTTGAGAAATCAACGTGTACCTGCCCGGTCTTCAAAAGCCAGACTCTCACTGTTACCAGGGAAGGGCAAAATCTCATCAACAACGCCGAGGGTGTGGACGGCGAAGGTAAGCCAGCCAAATTTGTATATCAGCACATTTACGATGGCCAGCGTCATCCGACGACGGGCAATCCTGATTATGATTCGACCGCGTACCTTGATCCACACCGGACAAAGGACCGATAGGTGCCGTGCTTCTTTGAGACGATGCGCTCGGCGGCCGATGGCGATTTGCCTATCTCGAGACCTTAAAAAAAGGGCGGTTCCGGTCGACACGCGGCTATTCGTGAGATCGGCGCGTGCGCCCTGGGCCATCAAGACAGCGCTTCGGGCAAAAAGCGGAGGCCATATAATCGCCATCGCGGCTGCTCGGTCTCTGGTCCGCACCAAGCGAGGGTTTCGCTCGTGACAGCCGAACGAGGGTCATTGGCGCGCGCGCAGAGCAACCAGCGCATCGAATACCAGTCGATCGACGGTCAGGCCCGCGCGAAGCGCGCGTTCGCGAGAGCGAAATGCCCGCTCCGACGGGATGCGGACCTCGTCGATGCCGGCCTGGCGCGGTGTCGCTTTGACACGGTCGATCAGCTCCGTCACCTGCCGGTTGAAAACGTCCGCCGGCCCTACGAGCTCGGGCCGAAAAGCGATGAAGAGGTAGCCGTAGTCGCTTTCCTGCTCCGAGCCGGACCCGGCGAGCAATCCCAGGGCCTGTATCATCAGCGCCAGCCCAAAACCCTTATAACCCCCGAAAGGAAGCAATGCGCCGCGGCGCGCTAGCGCCGGGTCCCTCGTCGGCTCGCCGTCGGGCCCGATGGCCACGCCTTCGGGAAGCAGCTCGCCGAGCCGCTCGCGCAGCATCACTTCGGTCATCATGTAGGCCGAGGTCCCGATGTCGAGCACGATGGGCCCGCGCGACGAGGGAATCGCAATCGCGAGCGGATTCGTGCCGAGCACCGCTTTGGCACCGCCGAACGGGGCCACCAGCTGCGAGCTGGCCGCGGTGTGGATCGCGACCAAGCCCGCCCGGGCAATCATCTCGACGTAGTAGGCGCTACGCCCGCTCATCCAGGCATCGTTCACCGAAATCAACGCAATCCCATGGGCGGCCGCTTTCTCGATCGTGTCCGCTGCTGCGTAATAGAGCGATAGCATCCCGACATTGTTGCCGCCGTCAAAGGCGATCGAGACGTCGGTCTCGCGCATCACCTTCATGGGCCGGCGCGGCAGCTTGAAGTGTTCGCTATCGGCGATGTTTAGGATCTTGGCCAGGCCCGAATATTCATAGCCGCACAGTGCGGCATCGATGACATGATCGGCGATGATGCGCGCCTCATCGTGATCATAGCCCATGCCGCACAGCGCACCCTCTGCCAGATCGCGTGCTTCCGCGACGCTCAAATGGATTCGGCCCGGTGTCATGACGCCTGCCTCCTTTCAGCCTGACGCAGCTCGATCCCTATCGGGATGCCTATTTTGTGCGGTAGGGTCATCTGAGATTGATGTTGGGGCATGCCGCTTCAAGGTTCCCGATTCATTCAATTTTCTCCGCTGAGAGGGCATTCCCTCGCGGGGCTGCCAGAAACTGACACTCGTCCGGCCGTCGGCCATCCACGGGCGACATCTCGCACAAACGACGGCTCTCGGCAGGCTCCTGAGATGCCGCCCAGTTAGGCGCTTGCCGACAGGGGACCAGCGCTCCTTGACACTTGGCTGCGCAATGTAGCGGTCCCCTGAGTCGAACCCCGACACTCCGATCTGCCAACACTGAACGCGAGATTGTAGTTGGATTTTCGCGGCACGCCGTTGATCTTAATTGCGCGGGAAGCAAACCACATCGACTGATTGAGTCAACAATGCAGGCACTGAGCCACCTGGGCTTGTCACGAGATGGAGCCGGCCAGAAAGGAACTTGCCTTTCTTGCGAAGACACCGACCATCGCCGAGCTGCCTACGCAAGGCCTCGCCTGTGGAGACGGCAAACGCCCCAGCCGTTTGCTCGCTCGATCCGCCCTTGGCTGAGCTTTGGGACGGACCGTGGACTGCCAGCTCACCGAGGAGCTAACAGCGACGATTGACCCGGCATCCCATCCGCTTGAACTGCAGGCTGGAGGACCTCGCGTGCCGCGACCCGGACGCGGCCCCCGCCGCAGATCAGATTCTCTCGCAGGATTATCCGCTTCCGAGTCGGTTGGAAGCCGAGCCAGCGCTTCTGCACAGCCCAACCGAACAGCACAATAATGATCGCAGACAAGCGCCCGAGGCGCGGATCATAAGCACGAGAAGCGCCTGAGAACTCCTTCGCGCGCCTCGGCATCACGGCTTGACAAATATCGCCGGATCGTCAGCAAGGCTGGGCCGATATCGTATCACAGCACGCGCCGAGGTACGCG
The DNA here is from genome assembly GCA_030043175.1 of Xanthobacteraceae bacterium. The sequence continues at coordinate 2,963 of JASHYD010000399.1, forward strand.
AGGCACAACTCGGTCTAAGTCCAGGCCGGAGCGATCTGATCTTTCGCCGCCACGTGCGCACGCGTTTCAGAATTGAACCCGCACGTGATGACATGCGACATGCCCAATTTGGTGAGACTGCTGTCCTGCTGATCGGCTAAAGGAGACTTCTACGAACGTGCGGGTCCGCTCCGATACAAGAGGATGTTCAAGTCGCCGCAATCTTGCGACGGCTGAGGTGGACGTAGCGTCTCAAAGGTGAGATGCGGGGCTCACGAATTGGCGGACGAGATTGTATGGTTCGACCGTGTCCGTGCAAGTCTGTGACACCGGGCGCGCGAGTGCGCGAATCCATGCATGCCGCCAAACCACTGCATGGCGATGATCGCGCCCTTGATCGGCTGAAGCAGGCCAAGCGAAAGGCCGATCGTGAGTGGCACCCATACGGCGAGCTGCAGCCACATCGCGGGCGCATATTCGGCCTCGACCAGCAATGCCAATGGAACCGCGGTATGGCCGACCAGGAAAATGTCCAGATAGGCAGGGAAATCGTCGGCGCGCTGGTGAAACAACTCTTCGCCGCATGCCGGGCAATAGTCCGCCACCTTGAGGAAGCTGGTGAACATGTGGCCATGACCACAGTTCGGGCATCTCCCGCGTAGCCCACGCAACAGTGCTTGAGTGGATGTTGTGTCTCCCTGCCCATGTTGTCCGAAAATCGAGAGCGACAGCGATCCCAAGGCAGACATGGCGACAGCTCCTCTATGTATCTCGCTTGCCCGATCGACGAAAAGTAAAGGCCTTGCCAGCGGCGCTTGTTGCCTATATCTCGTCTTTTTGTCCACGCATTCAAGCTCAGTGTACGGATATTGCATGGACTGGATCCCTACAATTTCGGACCGCGCCGGTCCCCTCTATCTGCGTATCGTCGAGGCGCTGGCCGCTGACATCAGTCGAGGTCGATTGCGACGAGGTCAGAGTCTTCCTACCCACCGCGCTCTCGCTAAGGCGCTCGACATTGACCTCACGACTGTCACGCGGGCCTATGCGGAGGCACGACAGCGCGGTCTCACCGACGCGCAGGTTGGCCGTGGAACGTTCGTGGCGGAAAGCGCTGCCGAGGTTCGCCTGCCTCCCGTCGCGCGAGCGGAAATTGACCTGTCGATGAATTTGCCGCCCCAGCCGGCCGAGGCCGACCTTGAGGGACGCCTCACGCGAGGAATCGCAGCGTTGTCACGTGAGGTGGGGCTCGCCCGCTATCTTACCTATCGCCCGGCCGGCGGCAGCGACGATGAACGTGCGACTGCTGCGCAGTGGATGCGCACGCGCCTGCCCGGCATTGAGGCCGAACGTCTGATTATCAGCAGCGGAACGCAAGCTGCGCTGACCGCGTTATTGGGCGCCCTGACCACACCCGGCGATGTCGTACTTACGGAGACACTCACCTATCCGGGAATACGCGCAGCAGCGTCATTGTTCGGAGTTGGGCTGATCGGCGTACCGATGGACCCACAGGGTGTGCTGCCAGATGCGCTGGCATCCGCATGCCGGCGGTATAAGCCGAAACTGGTCTACCTCACGCCAACCATTCACAATCCGACAGCTGCATCCATGACGCCGGTCCGCCGCCGCCAGGTCGCCAGCGTCATCGCACGAGCCAACGTGCTCCTTATCGAGGACGATGCTTACGGACGGCTGGACAAGGATTCCACCACCCTCGCCTCACTTGTTCCGGAGCAAGCCTATTTGGCAGCCAGCCTGTCGAAATGCGTTGCGCCCGGACTGCGGACTTCTTTCGTCACGGCTCCCCAACGCGTCGCGGCGGATATATTGGCAGGCGCACTCAACGCGACAACGCAAATGGCAACGCCGCTGACGGCAGCGCTCGCAATACGGTGGTTGCGCGATGGCACCGTCGACACAATCATAGGATCGATCCGCGCGGAGGCGGCGTTTCGACAGAAACTTGCTGCAAAGGCGCTATCTGGTCATTCCTTCGCAGCTCACCGTTTTGGCCATCACCTCTGGCTGCCGCTTCCGGCCGGCTGGAATCGCGCGGAATTTTCTGAGCATGTGCGACGTCGCGGATTGGCTGTTGTGACCAGCGACGCATTCAGCGTGGGTACGCAGGCGCCGCATGCAATTCGAGTCTCGCTTGGTGCCGTATCGACGCGCGCCGAATTGGCACGTGGTCTCGACGTCCTTGAAGCTGCCCTGAAATACTCGCCGCTTGCGAGACAGATTGTATGAGCGGGCCGTCGAGCCCCTCTGACACCATCGGCCAGCAACCATCGCGATAGTGCGGTTTTTGGTGCGCTTTCCAAAAGCGCAAATCAGCGATTTGCATTTCACGCCGACCTATGGCCGGCTATCGGCAGTTGCGGCTTCAAAGCTTGCCTGTGTGATCCAATAAAGCGCAACGTGACTGGTCCGTCGCCGCATCACTTTCTGCCGGTAAATGCCGTCCGATTTCGCTGTTTGCATGCTGTATTATTGCGACGTCAGCCCGGCGCTTCTCCATTGATCTGGGTCTGCACGAGGGGCGACGAGGTCGCCGTCCGCTCGTGGGCTGAGCAAAGATGGATCGCTTTGCCGGCCAATGTTAATCTTGCGCGTCAGAGAAATAGGAGGGGCTAATGCCTTATCGACGAGCCACCGCGCATCGCCGCGGTTTTTGTCAGACTCCGGCACTTAGCGGTGCCACAATAGCCGCAAGAACCCTCAAGGCGTCTGCGATGGCGCGTGCCCAAGATGCGGCGGAGAGGCTTGGCGCGCTGCATCCAGTGTTGGGCGCATTGGCTCATTGCGGTCAGCAGTGCCGTTCGACCGGACCAGGGATGGTCGAGGGTAGAGCGAGGACCGCGGTGGCACTCCTCCTCATCGCCAGCGTTGTTGCCGCGCCGGTAGTATTTTCACCGCGCGATGCGCTCAGTGCGGAATACACTCTGATGCCGAGCCCGCAGACTGTACACATCGGTCATTTCAGCGCATTGCTCAAACCGGTGCTGACGATCAATTCCGGCGACATTGTCACGATCGAGACCGCGACCTCACTCGACCCAGCGGAGATCGACCAATCCGGCGCCGTGCCGCCGAGTGCCGTGCCAGAATATCAGCGTGCCATTCACCGCGAGGTCAAGGATCGCGGCCCCTCGGGACACGTGCTTACCGGACCGATCTTCGTTAACGGCGCGCAACCCGGCGACACTCTCGAGGTCCGCATCCTGGAAATCGATCTTGCGGTCGACTATGGCTACAACCGTCAGCGGCCTTACACAGGCGCGCTACCGGATGAATTCCCTGGAGTGTTTCAGCGTATCATCCCGATCGATCGTAAGGCCAAGACCGCACAGGTCGCCCCCGGAGTGGTGGTGCCAGTCGACCGTCCGTTCTTCGGCGTGATGGGGGTTGCTCCCACACCCGCCATGGGGCGTATCAGCAGCAGCCCGCCGGGCGTTCATACCGGCAACATCGACAACAAGGACTTGGTGGCTGGCACCACACTGTTCATGCCCGTATACGCGGTGGGCGCGTTGTTCTCGGTTGGCGACGCTCACGCCGCCCAGGGTCAGGGCGAGGTCGATCTCTCCGCGATCGAGACCGGTGATCGCGGCAAGTTCCAGTTCATCTTGCGCAAGGATATCAAACTCACTTGGCCACGCGCCGAAACGCCGACCCACTGGATGGTGATGGGGCTCAATCCAAATCTGGAAGAGGCAATGAAGATGGCTGTGCGCGAGACCATCCTTTTTCTCACCCAACGCTTCCCCAGGCTGTCGCGCGAGGAGGCCTATATGATTGCGAGTGTCGCGGTTGACTACCACGTCACCCAGGTCGTCGACGGCACCAAGGGCGTCCACGGTATGATCCCGAAGTCAATCTTCGTCGGGCAGTGAGCGCCTCAAGTTGAACGGCTAGTGTCCCCGGTAAAGCCAATGGTCTTTCGCCCTTGATCCGCTCAAAGCGGCTGTTCGAGGTCGCGACAGTGGGGCCGCCCGGAGATCTCTCCGGACGGCATGGGGGAAGCCGTAAAAGCACAGCGCGGTCTGGAACACACGCCACGCGGTCTCGCCAGTAGACTGCAAGAAATCCGCGGAAAATTGCTCGCCCAGATCAAACAGTGCCGCGTCACCGCCTCCAAGCCGCTCCGTACCGGCCAAGGCAAGCCGATCGGCGTGGTGACGGTCGCGAAACTCTTCATTTGCTTCGGCGGAGTATCGCCTCGAGTTCATCTTCGAACGATCGCGGCGAAATCCCAAGTGAGCGAAACCCCGGCAGCCTTTCGCAGGCCGTAGTGTCGATCTGCATAAGTTCGACCTGATTGCGGGTGAGTGGCGGCTGCGGCAGCCTCTCAGCAAGAGCGGCCAATGCATCCCATAAGGCAAACGGTATCCGCATTAACACTGGCCGCAATCGCGCGATACGAGCAATGGTTCGCAACAGCTCGTCGTAGGAGTAGACGCGCGGGCCGGCCAGTTCGTAGACAGGATACGGTTTCTGGCTCTGCCGCAAAATCTGTGCGACTGCCGCTGCCACATTGTCCGCGTGCACGGGTTGGAGCCTTGTCCTGCCGTCGCCGAATATCGGATAGGCTGGCAACGACCGCAACAGCCGGAGCATTGTCGTGAGAAATGCGTCATCCGCGGCAAACATCACGGCCGGGCGGACAATGGCCGCGCCGGGAAATTCGGCCTGCACGGCCGCCTCCCCTTCACCGCGGCTGCGAATATAGGTTGAAGGCGAGGCCGTGTTCGCTCCAATCCCTGATATATGCACAAACCGGCTAATTCCTGCCCGCCTGGCAGCTCTCGCAATCTTGCCGGCCGCTTCCACGTGCACCGAATGAAACGTGTCACTTCCGTGCTCAACGTACAGACTGATCGCGTTGACGGCGCCGTCGGCACCGGCAAGTGCGGCCTCCACGCAGCGTTCGTCACGTGCGTCGGCGGCGATCCGTTCGATGCCATCGTCCCCGGCGCGCCCCTGATGCCGCGAGACTATGCGCACCTTGGTGCCGACTTCGTGCAAATAGCGCACGACGCGACGACCTACAAAGCCGGTCCCGCCAAACACCGTTGCGCGGTTGATTGCTCGATCCGTCAAATGATCCTGTGCGGCGCTCTTGATTGACCCATTGAGCGCGGCGCGCACTGTTTCGGCGGCCTCGGCCGCGGAGCTGCCCCGATTGACATGATGCGAAATCACATCGATCAAAATTTGCGCAGCGGGGCCGATCGTCTGCCACTCGTTCTTCGCTTGATCGATTAGCGGTTCGGCTTCAGCGTACAGGCTTTGCGCCTGTTCGATGATAGGTCGTGCCCTATTGAGAAGTTCAACCAGGGCTTTGGTCGCTGGCAAGGATTTCTCAATTTGTTTAAGTTGTGCTTCGCTGAGACCGGAAATGTGACCGACAAGCTCAATGAGCCAGTGCTCCAACATTGTCTAACCCCGTTGGTAACCAAGTCGGTTAGGGCGAAACTGACTTGTTAACGCGCACTCCTTGATTTCGTTGAAAAATCGCTGGACCAACTTGCTGAAGTTGAACGGTTCATTTCGACGCACGTTCGGGGGATGGCGCAAACACGACCGCGTTTGACAAGGAAGCCTCTGATCCAGCGAGCATCGTAACCGAGGTCCCCATGGCACGGATTTGCCACGCTCGTCGAGACGATCGGCAGGTCCACCGCTTCGCTGTTCATGGTCGCGGCACCGCCGCTCGTCACCTTCGGGTTAATTAATGGGTCTTCTGTGACCGTCGATCATCCGAAAGAGTTGAGTCAGGAAGGAGACGTTTCCTGCAAGCAGCCGCGAATCGGAAGGGCACAGTCGTGAAGAAACATATTCTCGTTCTTGGTGGCGGTTTCGCAGGCCTTTGGAGCGCCATCGGCGCGGCCCGGAAGCTCTTCGAGCAAAAGGCTGAGACCGAAGCTGAGATTACGCTCGTCGATCGAACCACATATCACAACATTCGCGTCCGCAATTACGAAGCCGACTTGCGCGACGTTTGCGTCCCGCTCCGCGATGTCCTCTCGCCGGTCGCCGCCCGTGTCGTGAACGGCGAGATTTTCGACATCGACGCCGCCGGCCGTTGCGTCCTGATCCGAACGGTCGAGGGGGTGCGCGTTCTAGCCTACGATCGACTCGTCATGGCCCTGGGCAGCGAGCTCGTGCGGCCGCCAATAGCGGGTCTCGCTGCGCGGGCTTTCGACGTCGATACCTATGCGGCTGCGTCTCGCCTCGCGCAACACATCGAAACGCTCGCCGGCCGACCTGCCACCCCCGGTCAATTCACCGCCGTCGTGATCGGCGCCGGTTTGACCGGGCTGGAAGTGGCGAGCGCGCTGCCGGAACGACTCCGGTGCGCCCGCGACCAGTCGAACTCGCGAGAGCCGATACGAGTCATTGTCGTCGATCGTCTTCCGCATGTCGGCTCCGACATGGGAGACAGTGCGCGCCCTTTTATCGACCAGGCGCTGCGCAGCCTCGGCATTGAACAGCGCACCGGCGCCAGCATCTGCAGCCTCGAGCCCGATCGGGTCGTGTTGAATTCCGCCAAAGCGATCGATGCGGCGACGGTGATCTGGTGCGGCGGCATGCGCGCCAGTCCGCTCACGGAAAAGTTTTTAGGCAGGCGCGACCGTTTCGGCCGACTTATGGTCGATGAGTTTATGCGCGTCGTTGGTGCACCCGAGGTATTTGCCGCAGGCGACGTGGCTTGTGCCAAGATTGATGGCGAACATGTCTCAGTCATGTCGTGTCAGCACGCCCGCCCGATGGGACGATATGCGGGTCACAACGCCGCCGCCGACCTACTAGGCAAGCCGCTGCTGCCACTGCACATCGGCTGGTACACTACAATTCTCGATCTCGGCCCGTGGGGCGCGGTTTACACGAACGGTTGGGATCGACGTGTCATTGCGACCGGACCCGCCGCAAAGGTAACCAAGCAAACGATCAATTGCCAGCGCATCTATCCACCTCGGTCAAAAACGCGGGAAGACCTATTGGCAGCTGCTGCGCCCGCGGTTCAGGCGCCGCCGAGAATTGATACAAAAGGAGACTTAGCACCCGCGACTCGCTTCCCTCACGTCTTAGGGTGAGAATCAAGAACTATTCACGCCGGAGCGGCTGCACCAGCTCAAGGGTTTGCCCGTGGTCTCCCTGTGAACGCTTCACGCCAGCCCTCGTGGAACGCCGCGCGTCATACGCCAGCCGAAAAGGGCTTCTTGTGACAAGATATCTCTTGACAACGCTCCCCACGAATGAGCGCGGGCTATTGATGGTTCGCTTCCTGTCGCTCGCGAACTGTCGGCTGTCGGGCAACAAGGTCATATGTCGGCGCCGAAGCCTTTCGCCGCAAGCCGTACGACGAATGCAACGGCTGGCGCATCAGGCGCGCAAATCTCAATCCGGCGATGAATTAACACCACCCATATCTCGGAGCGCATCGCCGCCGGCACGGATCTCGTGAGACGAGCCAACAAGGTCCTCCCCCAATGGTTCCGCGCGTCCGCCAAGATGACCCGCGAGAAATGTCTCCATGATCGCTTTGAAAGCGATGTCGTTCTCGGGCCGTGCGAAGCCGTGGCCCTCGTCCGGATACACGACGTAGATCACTGGAATCTGTTTCTCCTTCATGGCCGCAACGATCTGATCGCTTTCCGCGATCTTGCAGCGTACGTCGTTTGCACCGTGACCAATCAGCATCGCCTTGGTGATGTCGGCAGCCCGGTGTATTGGCGAACGCGCGCGCAGCAGCGCTCTTCCCTCGGTCGTGCGCGGATCGCCGATGCGGTGACACTCCTGCTCGTAGAACGCCGCCCAGTAGGGCGGTGGATTGGCAAGCATCGTTTCAAGATTGGCGATACCAACGACGGATATGATGCAGCAGAACACTTCCGGTGTGAAAGTGGCGCCGACCAAAGCGGCGTAGCCGCCATATGAGGCCCCGTATATCGCGATGCGCGCCGGATCGGCGACGCCCTCTCCGATCGACCAGTTCACCGCGTCAATGAGGTCGTCGTGCATCTTGCCGGCCCACTCCTTGTCGCCGGCGCGCACGAACGCCTTCCCGAAGCCAACTGAGCCCCGATAGTTCACTTGCATGACGGCATAGTTGCGGTTGACAAGCCATTGCACTTCGCGATCGTAGCGCCAGGTGTCGCGAGCCCAAGGACCGCCATGGACAAGCAACACCATCGGCAGCGGGCGTGCGGGGCGGGTGCCGGTCTCGTTTGCCGGCAGCGTCAGATAGCTGACAAGTTCAAGACCGTCCCGTGCGGGAATGGTAAGGCCGTGCATAGGGGCGAGCTTGACCCTGTCGAGCTTCGGACGCGCCGAGAACAGCGGCGTGATCTTTCCGGCACGTCGGTCGAGGAGGTGCCAAGCCAACGGGCGATCCGGACGCGCCGAGCCGACCACCCACAGCATGCCATCATCCGATTGGCTTTCAATCTCGATGGTCGCGTCGAGTTCACGCTCAAGCCTGGCAAGATCGCGTCCAGTTGCGGCATCGACGGCGATCCAGTCGTTGCGCACGTACTGCGCTGAGACGGCAGTGACCTCATCGGTCTGCGGGTCCGTGAGCCATCCCGAGATGTCGACCTTGCCATGAGCCGCGACCATCGTCTGCCGGCCGGTGCTCCAATCGACCCGCAACACGACGGCCTTGTCGCGGCCGACGCAGCTGCTCAGGAACCACGCGTCCCCGGCGCGATTGATATGCATCGGTTCGGTGGTAAACACGTCATCGGCATCGATGGATATGATCTCCCGGAAGCCGCCATCCTCCCATTTCAGGATTGCCGACCCAGTGCCCTTGTCGCGCATCGTCGTTGCAAGCTTCAGGTTCAGCCGACTGTCGAGCACGAAGCTCGCGATTTCATCGGTATTCTCGTACACGAGCCGCCGCTCTCCGGTACGAATGTCAACGATGTAGACATCGTGCCATCGCACGTCGCGGTCGTTCAGGCCGACCGCGACGAGGTGCGGATCGTCGTGATGCATGCCGAGAAAGACCGCGAGCACGTCGCCATAGGGGGTCAGATTGCGCAGCGTAGAATCTTCAATTCCGACGCACCAGAGATTGAAGTTCTCGTCACCGTTTCTGTCCTTCAGGCACAGCACATGCGCGTTCGTGCGGGCAAACCAGTGGGCGAAGATCGGCCGTTCGGTCTGACGGGTCAGGGGGCGAGCTTTGGCGAGATCGTCGCGCGGCGACGCCCACACGTTCATTACGCCGTCGACATCCCCGAGCCAGGCGAGCCAGAGTCCGTCGGGCGAGATGCGCGGGCTGAGGGCGTTGGCATTCTCGAAGAATGTTTGACGCGCAATAAGCGGTACGCTGCTCTCGTTAGGCATCTTCGTCCTGCGGGTAGCATCATTGCTCTGGATACGAACGATTGGCACCACGACAACCTGCGTATCCGGCACGCTTTGTCAAACAGGCGCGCACCACAATCCCGGCCGGCCCCGCGGTTTCCATCTTGACGCCTCTTTGCTAGCGTCTCAGGTGAGGGAATTTTCCGCGATGGGTACAAGAAATGCAGCGAGTGAAAGGACCAGCGTGTGCCTGTCTGTCGAAATGAGATAAAGCCGAGCGAAGCCCCTGCGAGCACCGGATGAACATTCTCGGAATCAATGCCGTATTTCACGAATCGGCCGCCGCATTGATTGTGGATGGCGAGGTCGTTGTGGCGTGCGAGGAGGAGCGGTTCAACCGCATCAAGCATGCCAAGGAAGCACGGGTCGACAATCCGCACGTGCTGCCCGTGCAGGCGGCTCATTTTTGTTTGAACTATGCGGGGCTGAAGGGGAGCGACATTGATCGGGTTGCGTATTCGTTTGATCCGGCGCTTCGCAGTGCACAATTCCGGGCCGACTGGTGGTCTGACAGCAAGTTGGAGGCGGAATTCCTGCAGCGGCTCGGCGACGTCTCCGACACAACCGCGGCCCTTTTGGGCCGCAAGCTTGGTCGCGCGCTGAAGTTCGTGCCGCATCATCTCGCGCATGCTGCCTCGGCCTATTATCCGTCCGGGTTCGATCCGGCCGCAATCCTTGTCGTTGACGGCATTGGCGAGGCGTCCTGTTCGACGCTCCTGCGGGGCGAGGGCGCGCGGATCGCGACGGTCGAGACGTTCTCCTATCCGCACTCGCTGGGGTTCGTGTGGGAGCAAGCGAGCGTTCACCTTGGTTTCTCGCCCTACGATGCCGCAAAGGTCATGGGCCTCGCCGCCTACGGCGACCCCGGGGCATTGCGTCGGGAGTTTGCCGCGGTCATTCAGGTGCGCGAGGACAGCTATGCGGTCGATCCCAAAGCGCTCGGCTTTCTAGCATCCGACCCCAGGGGATTCGAAGCCCTGTTCGGGCCGAGACGACGGCCGGAAGCGGTAATTCTCCCGCACCACATGAACATTGCGGCGGCCCTGCAAGCTGCCACTGATGCGGCAGTCATTGCACTCTTGCATCGTCTCGAGCGTCAGGTGGGTGGACAGAGCCTGTGCGTTGCCGGAGGCGTCGCGCTCAATTGCGTCACCAACACGCTCATGCGACGGGCAAGCATGTTTTCAGAAATCTTCATCCCGTCTGCGCCGCATGACGCCGGCACGGCGATCGGTGCGGCGCTTGCCGCTCATTGCGCCGAACCGGGAGCAACGCGTCCGGCGCCAAGCGGTGCGACGCCATATCTGGGCCCTGAATTCAGCGAGCGCGAGGTCCTGGCCGCCGTCAAAGCGGCCGGTCTGAGGCCGCGACGGTGCAAGGATGCGGCCCGCGAGGCCGCGGACATGATCGCCGACGGCAATATCGTCGGCTGGTTCCAGGGCCGCATGGAGTTCGGGCCGCGCGCGCTCGGCAACCGCTCGCTGCTCGCCGATCCGCGCCGGCCCGATACCCGGGCGATCCTCAATCGCCGGATCAAGCACCGCGAGGACTTCCGGCCGTTCGCCCCCAGTGTGCTCGCCGAGCACGCTGATGAATGGTTCGATATCGGGCCGCCGACCCCAAGCAACGAATACATGCTGTTTGCGTACACGGCGAAAGCAGATCGTCGCCAGCGCATTCCTGCAGTGATTCACCAGGATGGAACCGCCCGGGTGCAGCTCGTTCGGCGCGAGGCCAATCCGCGCTACCACGATCTGATCTCGCGGTTCTACGCGCGAACCGGCGTGCCACTCGTTCTCAACACGTCGTTCAATGACAGCGAGCCCATCGTATGCACGCCATCGCACGCCATCGCGACGTTCCGTGGGACCGGCATCGATGCCCTGTTCATGGGCAACATCTGTCTGACATCGCAGACATGAGCAAGATGCGCTCGCGCCACCGTCCGATCGCCCGCTTGGTTGCGGTTGCTGTTCTGCTTTTCGGTACCGCATGCGCGTCGGCGGAGAGCCCTTTCGATGAAGATGTGCGGGCGCAAATGCTCAAGCATCGCGATGGGCCGATGGCTCACGTCGAGACCCAATATAACGACCTCTTCATCGTCAAACGCGGTCCGATGATGTCCCTGTCGACGCGCTTCAAGTCGAACTACAACATCCACTCGATGGTCAATCTCGCTGATCCAGACGACATGCCCGCCCCGTACACCCAGCTCCTGACGGCCGGCCTGTTATATCCCGAGATGACCAAGCGAATCCTGATGATCGGCTTCGGCGCGGGATCGGTGTCGACCTATCTGCTCCGCGCCATGCCGGATGTTGAGATCGATGTCGTCGAAATCGACCCCGGCGTGGTCTCGGTAGCCAAGCAATATTTCGGGCTGCGCGCGACGGATCATCTCCGCATCATCGAGAGCGATGGCCGCGTCTACCTCGCGCGCCATGGGACACTTTACGATTTCGTCATCCTCGACGCATTTCGCGAGCTCGGTGTGCCATTCCACCTCCTGACGAAGGAGTTCTACGCCCTCCTCAAAGAGCACCTCGCGCCTGGCGGGGCCGTTGCGACCAATGTCGCTGGCGGAACGAGACTGTTTAGCTCGACTCTGGTTACGTTGCGGGCGGTGTTTGCGAGCGTCGATGTCTTTCCTGACTATGAAGATGCAGAGGAAGCACAGGTGGTCGTAGTGGCATCGCCGTTCGCAGAGCCAAGTGCCGCGATGCTGACGGAGCGCGCCCGGGCGCTGCAAGAGCAATATCACTTCCGCTATCCGCTTCCGGGCCTTGTCAAGCGCCGGGTCATGAACCACAGCGCTGAGCGGGGCGAATTGCTTACCGATGATTTCGCGCCGGTAAATCTTTATGAGGTCGCACCGCTGCGGCGGCGGAAAAGACCTCAGTGATCGCTGCGAACGGATCACTTGCCCATCAAGCGTGCGCGGTGATGCAGTGCAACAAGAGACGCCCCCGAGATGAACCGATATTCACAAGCAAGATCCGATACATGCTAAGTTGCTGGTTCGTTAGGGCGATCATCGCAGTATGACGTCAATGTTTCTTCAAGCGTAGCGCAGCTTTTCGCAAGCTTTGTTGAACGTGAAATGTTGATTCATGTTCACGCAGCTGGTATCATGTGTTATTGGAGCGCAGGCGTGGTTGCCCGCAGCAGGAGGGCTTCATGGCACGTTCGAAGGACACGGCGAAGAACAAGCGCCGCGGTAAGGCAATCGGTGTCGTCGGAGTCTCGTTATCGCTAGCTGGTGCTGCCTGCGCTGAAAGCAGCCCGGCAGATGCTTCGGCTTCGACGCCGACTAGCAATGTGCGAACTGTCAACCTTCATGAGTTCGAGGTTTCCGACGTCTCGCTTACCTCTTTCCGGATTGTCGATCACGAAGACGCGCAAGCTCAGAAAGGCGAAGAGGTTGCTTGGTGGCGGGGATGTCGTGGTTGCAGAGGCTGTCGCGGCTGCAGAGGCTGTCGGGGCTGCAGAGGCTGCCGAGGGTGTGGCGGCTGATCGTCGTCGTCTCCTGACCCTTCGGGGCGCGCCCACAAATTCAAGCCAGCCGCCGGAGTGCATCATTGAGCCCGGGAGCACACCTCGTGGGCTCTTTTCGTTTGCGGCGTTGCTATCGATGGTTCATAGCGGATGTCGCGAAGATGGACTGCATAGAGCACCTGTGCCGATCGTAAAAAACACCATATGAACGACCGCGATGCTTGGTTCCATAAAGTTGAGGGCAAGACTGTCGGCAAGATGAGTGGCGGTGATCCGCAAGGCCACTCTGGGCAACACGACGACGTTGCCGTTCGGTTCGCGCCGAATTTTTCGGTCTATGTCCTGCCCCCGGATACCGTCTGCCTTTATTCAGAAGACCGCAAATTTTTCCTTCAGGGCGAACTCTATTGTGCGCTGGCCTCGCGGATCGGCGCCGGGGAGCGTCTCGACGAGAGCTTTCGCGCCCTTGCAGCTGAATACCCCGCTACCGAGATTGATGAGGCATTCAAACGCCTGCGCCAACGCCGCCTCATTGTCCCCGCAAGCGCAGGGGAAGAACCAGCGGCCGCGTACTGGGCCGCGCTGGGCCTCAAGGGAGAAGCCGCAGCCGAAAACCTCCGCAAGATTCGCGTGCAAATTGAATCGATGGGAGCCGGTGGCGCGAACGAGCTCGGAGTCGCGCTGCGCGCGTTCGGGGTGAGCGTTGTCGATCGATCCGCCGACCTCACCGTCGTCGTCGTGGACGACTATTTGGACGAGAGGCTTGCAGAGTTCAACACCAAGCGCTTGGCGCAACGACAGGAATGGTTGCCCATACAGGTCACTGGGGTTTTTCCGACCGTTGGTCCGATCTTCAGCCCGGGTAAGAGCGCGTGCTGGACATGCCTCGCCCACAGGATGAAGCGGAACCGACAGGTCAAAGCGTTCCTGGACGAAAAGCACGCCCGCCCCGTGGCAATCTCGCCGCTCACCAAAGGTTGGCTTGGGCGAGGCGGCATCGAGCTTGCTGCCCTCGAGATCAGCAAAGCCATAGCCAGCGGCTTTCGGACTGACTTGCATCATCATCTCATCAGCCTTGACTTAATGGGCTCGGCGGTTGCGCGGCACTATTTGCCCGCCCGTCCTCAGTGTCCCTCTTGCGGGAGCAGTGAACTGAGGGATCCCGAACGCGTACCTGCACCGATCAGGCTTCGCGCTGGTGGCAGGATGGTCGTCACGACTGGCGGATATCGGTCGGTGGCACCCGGCGAGACCGTTGCTCGCTTTCGCAAGCATGTGAGCCCGCTGACGGGGGTGGTTTCATGCCTTGAACGAATCAAGGGCAATCAGCCGCTCGATGCCAGTTTTCTGGCGAGACACAACTTTTCACCACGCCCTGAAACCGTTGACGCGCTCAGAGCAGGGCTCACCGGAGACAGTTACGGCAAGGGCAGCACCGCTGAGCAGGGCGAGGCGAGTGCGTTGATGGAGGCCATCGAACGCTACTGCGGAGTCTTTGAAGGTGACGAGATCAGGATCACGCGCAAGTTTGTGGATTTTCCTCCAGGCGATGCGATCCTTCCCAATGATATTCTGTTGCTCAGCGATGCCCAGTTGGACCGCAACCCAAAGGACGCTTTGTACTCCGGCGAGGGCGATCAACGCCGCTTTGATCCCGCCGCCGAGACAGAATGGTCGCCGGTGTGGTCATTGCGCGACGAACGATTCAAGCACGTCCCAACCGGCCTCTTGTATTTCTTCTATTCGGGGCCCGGCAAAAATCAGATCAGCGCAGACTCGAATGGATGTGCGGCCGGCAACACGCTTGAGGAAGCGATCATCCAGGGCTTTCTCGAGCTCGTCGAGCGAGATGCTTACGCGATCTGGTGGTATAATCGCCTCCATCGGGCAGAAATCGATCTTGAAAAGATCGGCGACAGTCATATTCGTGACCTGCTGGCTGAGTTTACCGCGATGGGCCGCCGCGTCTGGGCACTGGATGTCACTACCGATCTCGGCATTCCGGCGATCGTCGCGGTGGCGCATTGGACCGAAGACTCGCACGAATACATTGAGTTCGCGGCCGGAGCGCATTTCGACCCGCGGATCGCTGCGCTGCGGGCGATGACTGAGCTCAATCAGTTTATGGCGATCGACGGGATGCGGCGCCGGCCGGGTGACCAGACCGAGCGTGGCGCAATTGATTCATTGCCGTTGCCGGTGCGCAAGCACGCCTATGTGCTGCCCCACGGCAAGACTTCCATCGGCAGGATGCGATTTGCGAAATTTGCGAAGCTGGATCGGCGTGAGCAGGTGTTGGCTTGCGTCAAGCTCGTCAAGCGCTTCGGGCTCGATTTTCTTGTCCTCGATCAGACACGTGCGGACATCGAGGTCCCCGTTGTCCGAGTTATCGTTCCAGGGCTGAGGCATTTTTACCGCCGTTTCGGACCCGGCCGCCTCTACGAGGTGCCGCTCACTCTTGGCGTGCGCAAGCGGCCATCGCGGGAAGCCGATCTCAACCCGCTCCATCCGCGAACATAGATTGCGCCAGGATCGATCACGCTCCCGCAGGTCCAGGCTGGCGTCCCTCTTCGCCCGGCTCAATCCGGACGTCGCCCTTGAACGAGAAGCGGATGGCCGCATTTCGGCTTTTATCGAAGGGCGCACAGTCGTTCTCGGAAAGTTCAACACGAGCACAGCCGAGCGATCTGGTGATCTCGCAACTGGCTTTCGATTGGGAGCGCGCGGTTGGACCGACGTCGACGCAGAGATGCGAAGGCTCATCGGGCGCCTCCAGCAATACGGCCTGCTGGAATATCGTTTGGGACGTAGCGGCCAGGGCGGGGATCTGGCCGTCATCGAACCGCAGGTTCACGACTACAACCCACGGATATCCGAGCCTCGGGAGGACGACACCGTTGTGCTATCGCGCTTCGCCTACCTGCGCAGACGCGGCAGCGACATGGTTTTGGAATCCCCGCTCGCTGGCGCGTTGTGCAAACTTTGCGATCCCACCATTGCGGCCACGATCGTAAACTTGTCCAAACCGCAGACGATCAGGCAACTGCGTCGCAGACGCGGGTTTCCGGGTCCCGAATTGCTGGGCTTGCTCCTTGACAGCCGCATACTCTTCCGGGTCGGGCCAGGCGGCGAAACGGGTCTGCGACGCTCGGAGGGGGACGACGCACTCGTGCTGTGGGATTTTCATGATCTACTGTTTCACGCGCGCAGCACTGCTGGACGGCATGCGAACCCATCGGGCAGCACAATGGCGTACGCTGATGTTATCAAGCCATTACCGTCCGTGAGGCCTCCCTGGCCGGGCAAGGCCATCGAACTCGGCAGGCTTGCGGCACCCGACGCCTCGCCACTCGTGGCGACACTCCATCGACGCTATTCGACGCGAAGCTTCGACGAAAGGCATCCGATCACCCTCGAGAAGCTGTCTCGGCTCCTCGATGCCGTTGCGCGCATACGGGCACGGGATCACCTGATGGATGACGAGGACGCAGGACCCGCGTTCGAGATCGCAGCGCGACCCTACCCCTCCGGGGGCGCGAGCTACGAACTTGAGCTCTATCTGGCGGTCGACAGGTGCGAGGGACTGGCGCGCGGATTCTACCACTATGACGCCGGCCGCCACGCCCTGCTGCCGATCGCAGTGAGCGCGTGGCAGCTCGACGCAGTTCTAGATGACGCTCAGCTCGCGATGGGAGCCCCATCGTTTCCTCAGATTCTCATCACCATCGCCGCGCGATTTGGTCGGGTGTCGTGGAAATACAGCTCCATCGCCTACGCGCTTGTTCTCAAGCATGTCGGTGTCTTGATGCAGACGATCTATCTCGTGGCGACCGACATGGAACTTGGAGCATGTGCCATCGGTCTTGCGGACATCGACCTGTTTGCCAGAATGACGGGGCTCGAGTTTTACGTTGAAGGCACGGTCGGACAGATGGCGATCGGCCGCGGACTCGACATGGGGTCAACTTTGGTCGACGATTGATGTTTCGGATCTCCGTACCCCATCGGACGCTGCGCCCCACTGGAGCAGTCCGCAATGACCAACATGACGCGGCGCGACGTGTTGATGGCAGCCGGGACATCTGCTGCTGGTCTCGCGACCCCCATGTGGACGTGCGAAGCGCGGGCTCGCAACGTCCAAGCCACTGCGTCGTCGCAGTGGAACCACCGCACGATCCGCGACCTCGTGGCGGCGCTGCAAGCGCGCAAGGTCTCCGCGCTAGAGCTCACTGACCTTGCAATCGCGCAGATTGAGCGTCTGGACCGGCTGGTCAATGCCGTCGTCGTGCATGACTTCGAGCGTGCGCGCGATGCCGCCAGGATGGCCGATGCGGCCCTGTCTCGTGGGGAAACCGGCGCGTTGCTCGGCGTCCCCACGACGGTGAAGGAATCCTTCAATGTCGCTGGATTGCCGACAACCTGGGGCATCCCGCACTTTGAGCATTTCAAGCCGAAAGAGGACGCATTGGTTGTCGCCCGCATGAAGAAGGCGGGTGCAGTCATTCTCGGCAAGACCAACGTACCGCTGCGATTGAGCGACTGGCAGAGCTACAACGATATCTATGGCACGACCAACAACCCGTGGGATCTCGGTCGGACGCCTGGGGGGTCGTCGGGCGGCTCGGCGGCGGCGCTTGCCGGCGGCTTTGGAGCCTTATCGCTTGGCTCGGACATGGGTGGTTCATTGCGCGCGCCGGCGCATTATTGCGGCGTCTATGCTCACAAACCGACGCTGGGGCTGGTTCCCCTGCGTGGCCAAGTACCACCGGGTGTACCGCCTTTGCCGCGCGACAGCGATCTTGCCGTTGTGGGACCATTGGCCAGAAGCGCTGCCGATCTCGCGGTGGCGCTGGATGTGATTGCTGGCCCCGACGAGGAGCGGGCGGGCATCGCTTATCGGCTGGCATTGCCTCCAGCTCGGCACGACAATCTCAGGGACTTCCGCGTTCTTGTTATCGACAAGCATCCGCTCGGTCCCACGGGTAGTGTGGTGAAAGCGGCGCTTGGTCGGCTGTCGGAACGGCTCGGACTCCTGGGCGTCAAGATCGCGCGTGCCAGTCCGTCACTTCCTGACTTCGCTGAATCCGCCCGCATTTATACGCGGCTGCTGTCCTCCCAGTGGGGGGCCGGTCTGTCTCCCGGCGCCTACGCCGGAATGCGCCGCGAGGCAGCGGCGCTTGCGCCTCGCGACGGCAGCCTTGCGGCTGAGCGCACACGGGGGGCAGTGATAAGCCATCGCGACTGGCTCGCGGCAGACTCGACGCGGACCCGGCTCTCACAACGGTGGAGCAAGCTCTTTCGTGAATGGGACGTCGTGCTTTGCCCGGCAATGCCGACGCCGGCTTTCCCCCACGACCATTCATTACCGCTCGAGCACCGGCAGATCCGGATCGACGGAAAATCGTACTCCTACCTTGATGCCCAGATTATTTGGGGCGAATTGGCCACCACTCCCGGCCTCCCGGCCACAGTGGCGCCCATCGATCGTTCGGAGTCCGGCCTGCCAATCGGGGTTCAGATCATCGGCCCCTACCTTGAAGATCGCACGAGCATCGCGTTTGCCGAGCTGCTTGAGCGGGAATTTGGCGGCTTCGTGCCGCCGCCACTTCAGGAGTGCTCTACCCGCCGATCATCGGCCGAAGTCCCTCCTTTGGCCCGTCCACGCTCGGATTAGCAATCTGCAACCGAGCACATGCGCAGATTGTGCTATAGACCAGCACTGAAAGGCGTCAGCGGTTTCTAGTGCCTCGCCGGTCAGGTCGTGGACCGCAACTTGTCGCATAGGTCCTTCCTGAAGCCGTAAGGTGCGCCGCGAAGACAATGTCTTGTGGGGCCCCGCGCCGCGCAATCTTGCGGATCTGGTCACCTTCGGCCGGCTTTTCATTGCAAACCCCGATCTGGCGGAGTGCCGTGGATTGGTACGTCACTGAACAGCTCCCAATTCGAGCTGGATTCTTTGGCGGCGCAACGGCGAGAGCTATGTGGATAGTGAAGTCGAGCTTGTTGCGGCGCTCAGGCCGCCGCCTTCAGGAATTGGTTGGCATCAATTGTCGCACCTGTGCGATGCCTTGGGAATGTCAGGACGCGCGCCCCAGCCCTAAGGGAGCGAGGGCTGATGCTCAAAGCCTACGGTGACAAATGTGGAAGCGACCGCAACAGTACTTCGTTTGCCGGCAACGCATGGCCATTGGCACAGAGGAAGGCCAGTCGGGGCCGTTCTCATTATGAGAGTGTGAGGGAACCTATATTGCGCATCATGCCTTTTACGTCAGGAGGCTGGAAAAATGACAGGCTCACTAGAGGACGAAATCGGCAAAATGCGCGAGCAAGCCAATATTTTGCCGGAAGAGGCGCGTGTTCTTGAGGAGAATTCCGACGAGCGCGCTAGCTAAGTCTAAGGCAGCTCGCGAGCGCGCCAGGAAGGCGGGTGAGCGCCTCCAAAGGCTGCTGCAAGAGAATCGATAGCCGCTGATCGATCCCGCCAGCAAAGGGGGTGCCGGGCGCACCGCATACACCGGGTTGCTAACGAAGCGGGGCAACCAGCCAGCCGTGCCGAGTGCCGCGACCACAATAATTTTGTGGGTATCGACATTCCGATCTTTCACCTCGACGGCCGACAGCTATAATGGAGTGCCCCTGTGGGGAGGGACCCGGAATGCTGCTGAAGCTTTCTGAGCAGATTGTCTACTGCTACGAACGTGCAGGTGAAAGCCGCACCCAGGCAGCGAATTGCCTTAATGAACGCGACAAGCAAGAACACCTTGAGCTGGAGCGCCGCTGGTTAACGCTGGCAAGAAGCTATGAACTGAGCGAGCGCATCGGACGTTTCAACGATGAGTATGGGCGGCGTTTGCGTGTGCTTATACCGTCTGAGCCGTCCCATCCGACTATCCCTCTTGTCAGGTGTTCCGGATGCGCCAAGCGAATGAGGCTAAGCCAGATTGTGCCTTGCTTGCCTACAAGTCGCCTTGCCGATGCTTGGACATTTATTTGCGAGTGCGGCCTTAGCTGCGAGCAAGTAGTGGATCGGAGGCCTGCTCCAACGGGTTTCTAAGCGGGCGCGGGGCTGTACGAGCATCTATCGGACGAGGGGCGATCGCCGCGCGCTCCCTTGCATTGCGATGGCGTAACTTAGACGGTCTTCTCGACGCATGGCTTTGGTGTGAGCTTGATGGCGGGGCTCGTAAACCGCAGCCTCCTCACGATCGGGCTTGTGCGCGTGGCATTGGAGGGCTTGTTAATTGGGATATGCGATTGAAGGGCGCCGCCAAGCTAGACCAATGAGGCTTGGCGTTAAGCAGCGCCACGCACTCGCTGTACTTGCTGCTACGGATCCGGACGGAGCGACACAACCGTTGCTGACCGCACACGGGTGCGGTGTCGCCTTGATCGCGGGGCTGGTCAACCGAGGGCTTGCGATCTTGACGCACGAGCAAGTCAAAGCAGGCGGCAAGCTAGTCGAGGTGGCGCGCGTGCGAATTACGGAGAGTGGGCGCGATACTCTCACGGCTGAAGGCTAGGAGCCGCGAACTCGCTCCTTCGGTGCGCGGTTAGTGTGCCGACGATTGCCGGCTCGCTAACCACGGGCTTGCGACGCTGAGGTATTCGTCATGGCTATCGCGCGCCAGTTAGAACTGCGGCGCGAGGCCAACGAAACA
>JASHYD010000400.1 GCA_030043175.1 Xanthobacteraceae bacterium
ATTTCGCGCGTTATTTGCTGCAGGCCGGCGGTGACCTGGGCGGAGAGTTGATCGATGCCACGCGTCATGTGTTCTTGACTGATGGCCATACTGTTGGCGAGTCGATCGATGCTCTGCCGCGTCGTCTCGAGATCTACTGACATCGTCTTGAGCGTTGCTGCCGGCGCGATCGCCTCTTTGGCCGCGTTGCTGTAAAGTTGCCAAGCCAATGTGGCAGCCACGCCGATACCGAGTGGGATCAGGAAGGCGAGCCAAGTTCGCTTACCCGGCGATGGCATGGCCGTAAAGTGATCCACGTCGCCTGGATCAATATAAGGTGTGTCCTCGTTTGACTGCTGCTCCAAAGGTAATGAATCTGCTAAGAACGATCGAGTACGGCTTGGCGTCGTGCTCATCTGCACCTCGCTTTCACGACGATTGCGACCTCCCCTTTGTGGCAGGCCCGCGCCCAGGGTACGCGCGTTAACATTTGATGAAGGGTTAATTTATGTTAACGTTAGGTTTCGCGCGGTTGCATCCGGCCCTTGCGTGGGCTCGATTGAACTTCCCTTGCGAGCTGATCGTTGGGTAGTCGCCCGCCGGGGCAAGGCCCGCCGGGCGTGGCAGGGGTGGGCTCAAAAATTAAGCGCGGCCGTGACGACGATGCCACACTCGAGCCTGTCGAGGTTGGAGCCGTAACCCGGCCCTGATAGCCAGCAGCACCACCAGGACGCAGCCTAGCCCGAGTGCCGGTGCGTGTGACGACGGAACAATGCCACGCTAGCTGGCCCGGTGGCACTCCTCGCCGAGGACGGCCCTTGTACGAAGGTCGTTCCCACCGCTGGCGTCCACTCTGGATGCCAGGGCGGCCGTGGCGGTTACGTCCGAGCAGAACGCGGTTCGTTACCTCCCCGCGCATCGGGTATGCTAGCCGTCCGAATGGGCAATTGACGGCGAAGGTCTTTCACCTCCTTAGATCCGCAGCCTTGCTGGCTGCTCCACGACTTTCACTTTATTACCGTCGACGGAAACTTCCGCACACGCCGCCACGTAACTGCCGTAGCCCATGTACTGGGCGAGTACCCCGATAAACGCCTTTCGGCGCGGCCTGACCCCAACCGGCCTTTTCCGCCACCGCTTCAAGCACCACGCGGTGCCGCGGGTTCGTGGTCATGAGCTTGCGGCGGAATTCTAGCGGATCAGCCCCAACCTCCTTGGCAACCTCGTCCATGAAGCTTTCGATATAGATGGCATTGGGATCGTGCCGCTCATGTTATCGGCACAGCCGTTGGTGACCCGAAGCTGCCGGTTCATGGCATCGCGATAGCGGTTTGAAACGCAGGTTATTAAGCCTGAACAACCGAGCCGCAGGCTGCAACTCAATCGAACCTGCGGAGTTCAACATTGAGGGGGTATGCGTCTTTTAGCAAAGGACGCATCATGGTGCGCAGGGTAGATTTGGAGCAGCAGGCGCTCTTCAGATAGCGCTTCGCTTCTTTCGAGGGGCCTTGCTTGCGTCGCCCTCACGCGTACGATCCTACGGCGGGATGGCAAACCAGTGCCCTGGCATGCCGTGCCGGCCAGCATGCCAGCAGGAGACATGCCAGCAGGAGACGGGATCCGTCGGGGAGGTTCCCGAAATGGATAGGCTAGTCTCAATTTACCTTGATATCCCCGCGTTGCGGCCGGGAACCGTCGGGGCCTATGCCCTCGCTCTCCTGTCCGCTGCGGTTGCCCTGGCACTGCGGGTCGCCATCGATCCATATGTTGTGGGTGTTGAGTACATCACGTTCTTTCCCGCGGTCATTGTCACAACGCTGATCAGCGGGTTCCGTGCTGGCCTTCTTTGCGTCATCCTCAGCGCTGCCGCGACCGACTTTTTCCTGCTGCCGCCCCGCTGGTCTTTCTACATTGACCACCCAGGTGAAGTGCTCGCATTGCTGCTGTTTATTCTGGCGGCACTTTCCATCGCGATCCTCGTCACCGCGATGCGCTTTGCCATCGAAGACTACCGAGAGCTTAGCCGCAGGCTGGAACACCGCGTCGAACAGCGCGGCGCGGAACTCGCCGAGGTTCGAACGCGCCTTGAGCACGAAGAAACGTTCCGTGCCATGTTTAATATCAGTAGCGTAGGCAAGTTCGAGGTGGAACCCGGAAGTGCCCGTTTCCTCCGCGTCAACGCTGCAATGTGCAAGCTCGTCGGCTACAGCGACTTGGAATTGCTCGCCAGGACTGTGCCCGACATCACGCATCCCGATGACCGCGACGACAGCCGCGAGCTGGCTCGACGCCTAGACGCCGGAGAGTCAGACGTTTTCGATGTGGAAAAGCGCTATGTCCGAAAAGACGGAACCGTCGTCTGGGCCCGCACGACGGTGAACGTCATCCACGACGAGTTCGGCCGGCCGTTGCGCCACACAGCCGTGATCCAGGATCTTAGCGCGCGCAAACAGGCGGAGCAGGCTCTAGAGGAGAGCAAGGCACGGCTCCAGCTTGCCCTCAATGCAACCCGGCTCGGGTCGTGGCAGTACGATCCGGTCCGCCGCGTCGTCTCGGGGGATGCGCGGTCAAAGGAAATTTTCGATGTCGTCGCCGACGAGATGCCGATTGAGGAGATCAAGAAGCGGGTGCATCCGGACGATGCGGAAATGTTTTTGGCGAGCCGCGAGAGGGCGCTCAATCCCGCGGATCCAAAACCCTACGCGAATGAGTACCGGATCAAGCGGAAGGAAGGTGAAATCCGATGGATAGAGGCTCATGGGCTTGCCGATTTCGAGGGCGTTGGACGGAAGCGACGGGTCGTGGGCTTCACCGGCACCGTCGCGGACGTCACAGAACGCAAGGAGCGCGAGGAAAGGGAGCAACTCCTCATGCGCGAGGTCAATCATCGCGCCAAGAACATCCTTAGCGTAGTAGAGGCAATCGCTCGCCAGACCGCCACGAGAAATCCCGAAGATTTCATTGAACGGTTCTCCGAACGCATCCAGGCGCTGTCGGCCAGTCAGGAGCTGCTCGTTCGAAACGAATGGAGAGGAGTGGAGATCGAGGACCTGGTCCGCGCTCAACTTTCGCATTTCGTCGATCTCATTGGTTCTCGTATCGTCCTGGATGGCCCAAAGCTGCGTTTGAAGGCGGCTAGTGCGCAAGCAATCGGGCTGGCGGTCCACGAGCTTGCCACCAACGCCGGGAAATACGGGGCACTCTCGACAGACAAGGGTCGCGTCGATGTTTGTTGGGCGACCGACGGCGGCGCCCTCGCCATGAGCTGGACCGAACGCGACGGGCCGCCCGTGTCTGCACCGAAACGGCGTGGGTTCGGCACAACAGTCATGGAACGGATGGCGGAAGGCAGTCTGGGTGGTACGGTTGACCTTGACTACGCGACGTCGGGCCTGACCTGGCGTCTGACCTGTCCGGCAGACAGCACCCTGGAGCCCGGGAACGGAGTCCAACTGCCTGGGACCGCACGCCCCTCCTGAAACATCTTTCGATGGCCCGTCGCCATGTCGCTACAGGTGAACGGAACATCGCTCGTCAGCGTGAAAACGTCGCCAGGCTGGAGCGTGATGGCCACAGTTCGCAAAACGCGAAACGGCTGCTCGTCCACTTCAAGGAACTTCAAAATATGCACGTCGCCCACCGTGACCGATTGGAAAAAGCGCTAGCCGAATTTCAAACTGAGCGACTACCCCAATGTCTGCTCGTGGCCCAGGGCTGCCGACTTGGCATGCAGCAAAGCCGGCAGCTGTTCGGGGTACACCGGACGTGCTCCAACATAGTCCAACGGCGGCCCTCGGCCCGCGCCACGGTTCGGCGATCACGAGTCGCCATCAATTGAATCCTAACCGGTCCTGTCTTAGCCGCTTCAACCGGATCGCCGCTCTCCTTACAAATGCAAGCCGCGCTCAAGTGATCGAGAGTCTCCTTGATCAATGTAACTAAGCTCGGAAGGCAAAGGTATCTCCTCGCCACAGAGGGACAGTTTGATGCCATTTCCGTGCTCCTTGCTTTGCTGCATGTCAGTGCTGCTACGCAACTCATGTAGTGCAACAGGGCTGATCGCGGGGCATGCCAGCGCCACTCCCCGCACGGCTTTCGCTCAACAGCCAGTGCTCGACAGCTTATCGCCGCGGCGGCGTTATATTCGCAGATTTTAAGCATGACACGCTCGTTGAACTCAGGCGGAGCACAACCGGTCTCTCACCTATGATAGGCGGAGCCCGACGGTCTTGCGAGCGGCTTTTTGCCCGGCCGCGGCGAAAGGGCACCGGCCCAGGAAAGCCACCTCAGAAAAGTCTCACCCTTGCCTCTGTAGAGGCCACTGAAGGCCCGGAAGAGAACCGCCTCAGATGCATTGTTCAACGGCCAGCACCGAACGCGCTGCGCAGGAAACGGACAATCTCGTGCGACGGAAGTGCCATCAACGGCCGAAACTGCCTAAAATTGTAAACTGGCAATCTGACGATCCAAACTGCGAGAGCAAGTGATGGGAATGCGGAAGAAAGATCGCCAGTTCACTTTTTTGGACAAAACGAACGTGAAAGCGGTGCTGGAGTCGGTTCCCAGCTTGCGCGCATTTGCGGTCTCGTTGTGCGGAAACGTCGAGCACGCGGATGACCTGGTGCAGGAGACGTTGCTAAACGCGGCGGCCAATATGGAGTTCTTTCAACCCGGTACAAACATGTCTGCTTGGTTGTTCACCATCATGCGTGATCTATTCCGCTCGGAATATCGCAAATAACGGCGCGAGGTTGAGGAGTCACGTACCGTTAATGATGGCCGGCCGTACCGAACTCAGCAAAGCCCGGTAAGAAGTCGCTCGCCAGATACCCGCTCCGAGAGACCGCCCTCCTTCGCACAAAGCAAAGCTGCCGGATTGCCCCGCCGGTTCGAAAACGGATTGGTCCCAAACCGGTACGGCCACAAACTGCACCCAACCGCCGTGCACCGGTCAACCTCAATCGTCTGACAGCAACAGCAATCCAGACACTTCTCGCGGATCACGTCGAGGCGGCGCGCCATTCTGGGGCTGCCCAAGCCGCACCGCTGAGACCGGCTCGCCAACGACGTTTCTAGCCGGCATACCACCTCGCCGGAGACTCCGTTAACCACATCGGAAATCGGCGCCTTGTGCAGCGCCGTTTTCGTTGTGTAGATGCGCCCATGCCAACGTTCCTTCGATTAGTCCAGCGCGACGACCGAGTGCCGCTGCTACTGACGTTATGCGACGAACACGGCAACGAAATCGATAGTGACACGGCACCAAGCGGTGAAGCGGCGATCAAGTGCGCAATCATGTTGCTGTCGCGACTACAAACATTGCGCCCCGGGTATCGACTTACGGTCTCGATGGAAAGCCACGGGTAGGTCGGCTCGATACCGGCAGCCCCAGGTCAACCTCCTTGCGCATGGCGTCCGCGTCGCCTTGTATTTATCGCTGCGTCCTCGCCAGCGACGCATGACCGACGAGCTCTTGCACGTCCTGGCTCGAACCGCCCGAGGCAATGATGTTCTTGGCGCAACGAGTGACGAACGTTCGCCGGCCGCTGTGGCTCGACGCGCCGGTGAAACCGAGCGCCTGTACAGCCGGTGAAACCACACCCACCGGTTTTATTCGTGATCCGCGGTGGTGTCTTGCGCTGTCGCCGCGCGCTCTGATCGCGGCCGCCCCCCAACCAGCTCACCCTCTATCTGGTTGATCTGCTCATCAATCTGCACAATTAGACCTAAGACTAGCGCACGCGATTGCTCGATCAGCTCTCGGCTTGCCGCTATCTGCACAACAGCATCCTCGCGCCTCTCTCTCAAGAACCTTAGGTGTTGCCTGGACAGTTCGATCACTTCGTCGCCCGACGGCTTAGTCACGACACGCCCTTTCAAGGCCAAATCCGGGCGATCATTAATGTGAGGCGCGCTGAATATCGGGTCAACGCGCCTCGCACAGGCCTCACGCCGATCGCCGCCTTATTGCCGGCGCGCTCCGCACGTCGAGGCCGTTACAAGTCATCTACGCGCTGCTCCGCGTCGGTGGCGCCTTGATGTAACACTGCGTCGTGCTACGGCCGGCAAGCGCGTGCACGTCCCGGAGCGACCTACCCGCCGCTATGTCGGGAACTCGGCTCACACCCCAAAAGTTAGATTCATGCGCCGAAGCTCGAACCCTCGCGCGCCTGACGCCTTGGCCTTCCAGCCCCCCAGCCCGGCCTTGGCGTCGGGGCGCGCACTTAGCCGGCGCCGAGCCAACAACGGCGCAGGGGGATGAAACGTTTCAGCAAGGTCCGCTCAAGCTTGCGGGTGTCCGCCCCGCCCATAGAGCCGTCCGGGCGCGTTTCGACTAAAGATCCTCGATATTGCCGGCGTCGCCCAAACTCATCCTCCAATCTGGCAGCAACCTTCCATGGTCTTGGGCAGTGCCCAAAAGTGCCCAAAAACTGCCCAGCGTCAGAACAGTTTACGCAGTCGATTTTCAGGTTGCTCGATTGTGCCGCCTTTTGCTCGTTCGGCGAGTTCCCGCGCAGCTCCGACCACTAAAAACCCTGAAAACACTCAACAAACTGCCATAACAAAAAGTGGCATCTCTGTGGCTTTTGGAAGATAAGGGCACATAATTCCCGAGGTGGACGCACAAAGTCCCGAGGTTCTGCTGCGGCCCAGGATCGCGGCGGAACTGCCCGGTGTCTTGGGCCATGCGATCCCTTTGACGCATCCAGCAACCACGGCTGCCGGTCACTTTTGGGGTGCGATATTCGCTCGCAACCACTCAGCGCACTCGGCTCCACTCGGTAAACTACGCAAGCTCGTCGATCGCAAGCACCGCGCGGTTTCGATCCGCCGCCAGTGCGAGCTGCTTGGCATCGCGCGCTCTGGCCTGTATCGGCCGCGGCGCGCCGGCCAATGACGACGATCTCCCGTTGATGCCGCGGCCAGCCATCGCCTGCGGGCGCAATCAGCAAGATCCGCTCTGCTGCGGCCGGATCCGTCGCTTCGGCTACGTTCCGCGCCTGGAGCAGGTCTCGAATGCTTCGACCAAGGTCATTGGCCGTGATATCGCCGCGCAGACAAACGAACCGCGCAAACAAGCCCATGTAGGGACACTCCCATGCGTATGATTGTTCTCAGCGCCGGACGCGTGAACAATCAATGCCATGTGGTCAACGCCTGCGCGGTAAGTGGATCCGCCTCAAGCGCGTGGCCATAGTCATGGAGCTTGAGAACGCGTGCACTTGTCTCGTCTGTTGTTGGCCCACCTCGGCGGACTTGGGCGTTGCACAAAGCAGGGCGGCTAGCTGGGGTACTTCGGACGCGCCGCTCATGTGGATCGGCACGGCCGTTCGTGACCCGGCGCAGACCAAACCAAATCGGAGGACCAAGCCAACGCTCGACGCGAGTTGACGATAAGCCTCATTGATTTCAGCGCATTACTGTCTTTGTAGCTTGACCCGTCTTTGCCCCTCAAACTTTTTTCCAGATCCAGCGATCCGTTTTTACGGGCGGAGACGTCTTGCATCCATCGGCCGCGTGGTGCTGCCGCCCCTGGCGTCCCCGACGCCAAACCAAGGAGCCTTCCGATGACCGCCAATATCGCAAGCGACACCGTCACGCTCGTCAACGTGCTTACGGTCGATCCCGCCAACCATGACAAGCTGCTTGCCCTACTGCGCGACAACACCGAGACGACGATCAGCACGCTCAAGGGATGGATCGCGACCAGCCTCATCGCCAGCAAGAACAAGCGCAAGTTAATTATCTACTCGCAGTGGCAGACGCTGGCCGATGTGGAAGCGATGCGCACCGAGGCGCGCATGGTCGCTTATTTGCCCCGCCTCGCAGCACTCGCCGCATTCGACTCCGTCGTCGGCGATGTTGTCTACAACCGCAGCCATTGACTGGCCGAACCAAGGAGCCCGACCATGTCCGACATCAAGACAGAGCGCATCCTCGTCACTGGCGGGAGTGCCGGCCTCGGCCGCGCCATGGTGGAATCGTTCCTCGCCCGCGGCGCCGATGTGACGGCCGTAGCCCGCGATCAGGCGAAGCTCGAAGCGGTCGCCCGGCTCGGCGCGCGAGTGATCGCGGGTAACATATGCGATGCAGCATTCATGGATCGCGTCGTGGAGGAGGTTGTGCCGACGGTGCTCGTCCTCAACGCCGGCGCTCGCTTGAACATGGGAACAATCGATACTCTGACGTTCGACGAATTTTCGAGCAACTGGAATACGGACGTCAAAGGCGGATTTTACGGCATCCAGGCGGCGCTGAAGGCGCCGATGCCGAAAGGTTCACGGGTCCTGCTCATGTCAAGTGGCGCGGCTATGGTGCTGAGCGCCCCGCAGATCCCGCCGGCCAGTCTGCGCTTGTCGGGCGGCTACGTCGGCGCCAAGCGCATGCTCTGGTTCATGGCCCACAGCGCGAATGCGGTCGCCAGGGAACGCGATCTCGACATCTACTTCCAGGCGTTGCTGCCCATGCAGCTCATGGCCGGCACGATGCTCGGCCACAGCGTGGCCTCCGAATACGCCACGCGGAGCGGCTTGAGCGTCGAGGACTATCTCTTCAAGAGATATGGGCCGCCGATGTCGCCAGCTCACGTGGGCGAGCAGGTTGCCGACATGCTAGACAGTCCGAAGTTCAGGAGCGGGGTCGCCTACGGGTTGCGCCTTGGGCCTGAGCCGCTGCTGCTGGATGTGTGATGCAGGACCAAGAATTCAACCAATTCCTCGCCGATATGCGCCCGCGATTGCATCGCTACTGCGCGCGCATGACCGGCTCGGCCATCGACGGCGACGATGTCGTCCAGGACGTCTTCGTCAAGGCGATCGTAGCGCGGCAGTCGGATGGGACGATCGCCAATCCGCAAGGTTGGCTGTTCCGCATCGCGCACAACGCCGCCCTCGATCATCTGCGCCATCGCGCGCGCCATCCGGAGGTGCCGTTGGAGAGTGACACCGACATGACAGAAACGATGCACCTATCCGCCCCTGACGACGACATCGTCTTAGTCGGCTTCGCCACGTTTTTGCGCCTGCCGGTTCTGCAGCGCTGCGCCGTTGTGCTCAAGGATGTATTGGGCCATTCGGTCGAGGAAATCGCCGGCATTGCCGGATGCAGCGTTCCGGCGGCGAAGTCCGCGCTTCAGCGCGGACGAGAAAACCTGAGAAAGCTCGCCGCCGAGCCGCAGGACGTGCAGGTGCCGCTGCTTGGCGACGAGGACCGGACGCGGCTCTCGGAATTTGTTGCCTTCTTCCGGTCCGGGGACTTCGACAGTATCCGCCGCACTCTCGCTGACGATGTGAAGCTCGACCTCGTAGCCCGCCTGAAGCTGCAGGGGCGTGACAAGATCGGCCAGTACTTCACACG
>JASHYD010000401.1 GCA_030043175.1 Xanthobacteraceae bacterium
GAGTGGGCCATCGTCTGCACCGCCCACAATCTTCTCAAGCTCGCACACAGGTGGACTCCGTCCGCAGCATGCCCGATGGTCGCCACCGTGGCCTGACAAAGGCGAGGGCGTGACAAAACCGAGTCACGCCCAGCCAATCCCACAAAAGAGTTCAGCCTAAACTCTGGTCGCCGCGATAATCTGGACGGGCTCCTAGGTTAGTCGACCCTCCGCCGAGAGAAGATGAGGTCGGCACTACCGGATCGAGGCGATTGCCTGTGAACGGCGACTCTTTATTTGCGATTCGCTTTCTCCAACCACCTCGCTCCGTTCGATCCGGTCAAACCGCGAAGATCAAAGAGTCAGCAATAAGACGCTTTTTTAAGCGGTTAATGCATTATTTAGATATGCTGGATTCATGCAGCAACATCGCACTCCTAAAAAATCATTTTGACTCAATTACTTCACTGAACCGCTTTCGATTGGCATGGCGCTTGATAGCGCCCTGCTGATGGGTGCAGTGAGGCGGGCCGGACGGCATAACCCGCGGCGTACGCTCGCCGATCCATGCGCGCGGAATTCGAATTCGGTCTCGCCGATGTGGCTGTCGAAGTTACTGCCCTATGTCTGAATTTCTGGAAGATTTATGTAAGCTCACGTCCGATGATGCGGTGATCACCATAACGATCCTCGCCTACGGAGCATTGTTTGCGACCGGATTGTGCTGGTTTTGGTTTAAAAAAGAATAGGGAAACCCCGCCCAAAGATGCGGCAACAATTGGACCGGGGTTCACGCGCAAACGGGGACCGGAGCACAATGTCGTTGGCAACTGTTGCAGTGGCTTCAGCGGGGTGATGGTTCGGCAATATGCTTGGCGCAGAAATGTCAGCGCCATTGGGCAAACGCCGCTGCCCCTGTAAGACGGCGTAATCTTCGATGGGCCCGTTTCAAATCCGTCGAGGGATTGCCCGGCTAATTCAACAGAGCCGGTCGCACCCAAATACTTGCGCGGCGCTCGCGACTAGCTTCCTCTCGAACTCGGCGAACACGCCTAGCATTTGGCTCGGGGCGCCTCGCGTCCTTGCGTGATCCGGGCCGCTCTTCATTTAAGTAACGCGCCCGGGGTGCGCGCATTGCGGAATCGGCAGTCCTGCGCGGACGGCGTAACGTCAGGCCGCAAATACGCAACACATTGGCCGGCGAAAGCCGGCCTTCTTTTGGCGAGCCGGTAGGACGGCCGATGTGTCTCCCTCGGACTGGGTAGCGAGCCGGATCGGAATAACGCACTGGCGAGCGTGGCTGGGCGGCTCAGCAGGTTGCGCAACGGCATTATCTCTTCGAAAGAATTGAACTCACACTTGTCTGATAAAACGAAGTAATTCCCTTTTCGCGGATTACGGGATCATCTCCAGCAATAGAGATAATGCAGGGAATCGTCGTACTCGCGTACTAATTTAGGATCAGCCTCATCCTCCACGAACCGTTTTAGAAGTTCTACTATCTCTTCTCTCGATCGCGGCTCTTGACGTAGCCAACCCTTCTCCTCTCCAGATTCAATACGCTGAGCTATTTGCTGGCATTTCCTCTTGCGAGCTTGGTCGTCTGCAATAGCTTTCAGCGCTTTCTCGCTACGAAAAGTCAGATAGCAATCTGTGACCGCGGAACCTGAGTGCGAGCCTGCACAAAGGTTCCGGATAGTGGAATCCATTGACTCAGGATCGAGCGGAAGAATTCTTACGATAGCGGCTTTTAGACTAACTGTTTGAGGAAGATCGACCACCCAGCAAATCGTGAGAAGGGTGACTACGCCACCAACCCAAAGGGCAAGCTTCTTAATCACGGTCGTCATTCCCGAATGGCACCGTACTGGGCTTTTTGCGGGCAAGAAACAGGCCAAACTAGCGACCGCGGCTCGGCGCCGGTCCGGCGCAACGAGTAGGCGCCGACCCTCGGGCCTGTGCTGGCGCGATGGGAAGACCGAGAGCCGGGACCAACGCACGACGCATCCCGAATGATGCCACGCGCAACCGAATGGTTCGCACCTTGCGTTGGGGAGCTCCTCTCCTATGCGCGCATGGGAACAGCTGCGGGTGATGTCGGTCAAGCTCTTACCGGCTTTGCGACGCTTCAAGGCCTCTTGCCGTTGGTGCGGCGTTAGCTTGGGCGGACGCCCCGTGTGGACGCCTTTCGCCTTGGCACGTGACCGGCCCTCACCCGTGCGAGCCAAAATGACCGTTCGAAGAATGAATATCGATCATGAAATCAGCCCAGGCGATATGGTGATCCCGATGCCTTACGGAACGGCGGAATGGCATGATGCATGCAACGCGTCAAAGCCCGTCAGTCAGTATCCGCAAAGCAGGAACCCAACGTGGGCCGGAACTGGCGATTTGATGAAGTTCGGCGTAGATCAGCGACGGGGCGTTATCGAATCGAGGCAGTGTCATGCAGCCGACCATCGTCCAAGCCTTTCTCACGGCATTATGGACGATATTGATTACCGCGAATGCCTTAGCCCGCGACGAGACCCGATGGGACACGCAGGATCCTCGGACCAAACAATGGTTCGAAAACCTTAAACAGCCAGACCATCCGCGGGTGTCGTGCTGCGGCGAGGCCGACGCCTACGAGGCCGATAATTTCGAGGTCGAGGGCGACCACTACGTCGCCATCATTACCGGCCATCGCGCCGTCACTACCATTCCGCTGGGGAGCCGCATCCCAGTTCCGAGGCAAAAAATGAAGTTCGACGCCGGCAATCCGACCGGACACGGCATTATCTTCATCGACTCGCAGCGACGCGTGCTTTGCTACCTCACGCCCGCGGCGGGTTAGGTGGTTTCGAACAACTTCGTGTGCTACGCCAAAGAGCAAAGCGAGGGAAACGGCAGAGGAGTTCACGACGTCAGAGCTGGCGCTGCTATTGGCAGCGCGCGTGGCGCCTTTTTCACGACCGCTGGCTCTGCCGGAATGATCCAGGGCGCAAGTCGACAGTCGAAAACATTTTCTTCGAACAGCCGGAAACCCGGAGGCCTTGGAACAAACCTTGACCGACAGACTTTACTGATGACTGGGCAAATGGTTGCTCGCCAATGCCATGGGGTCGATCGTGGACTCGAAAATCCTCGCCGGCGCCTCGACACTTGTCATCGTCATCGTCGTTGCCTCTGCCGGACTGGCTTCCGCGCAGAATTGGGGCTGCTCTGGCGGCTGCTATCCGGATTACGCTTACCCGCCAGGTTACGCCTACGCGCCTGGGCCGCTTTACGGCTACTACCGCACGTATGATTCGATACCTTGGAAT
This sequence comes from Xanthobacteraceae bacterium, assembly GCA_030043175.1. The sequence continues at coordinate 3,285 of JASHYD010000401.1, forward strand.
TATCGGGGAGGTCCTCACCCTCGCTAGCGGCCGACGGCACGCCCGGCCACATCGGCGGTTCCTAGCAGCTTGGGCCGGTGAGACCCGCGCACTTGAGGCTAGGTTGCGCGCGCTCTGCGACCGTCGGAAGCAAGACCGCGTTCCTTGCCTTTGGGAACAGGGTTAACCGCAAAGAGGCGGCCCGACCTCTCCCTGGGGTGTGTGACTGCGCGGGGAGGTTGGCTTTTTCTGGCAAGAAGTAGGCCGTACTCGCGACCACTGCAGGGCGACGGCGCCGCGGCGCCCTTCAGCTTGGCGAGCGAGCGACTACAGAAAAAGACGCCTCGACCTTCCGGGGGATTGGTCACGCCGAGTAGTACATCTCGAACTCGACCGGATGCGGGGTGTGCTCGAAGCGGATCACTTCCGACATCTTGAGGTCGATGTAGCTGTCGATGAAATCGTCGTCGAAAACGCCGCCGGCCTTGAGGAAGGCGCGGTCGGCGTCGAGGCAGCCCAGCGCCTCGCGCAACG
>JASHYD010000402.1 GCA_030043175.1 Xanthobacteraceae bacterium
TACTCGGTTGGACGATGTCATCCACGATTCCAAATTCGATGTCGCCCACCACTTACTGGTTTGGTAAGGCAGGTTATCGTTTCATGCCGAGCCGCCACGGCGTCTTGACTCGGATAGGGCCGCTTCGAGCTGCGGGTATAGCCGCTCGCACGATGCTCGCCGTGCGCACCCCACGTGCGGTCGCGGCGATAAACAACGACGTTGAAGCCATCGTTGGTGTTGAGGAAGTCGTTTCCGGCTGGCGACTTGCGCCAGCTTCGGGAAAGCCATCGCCTAACCGTAGGCCCGTTCCCCCATCTGGGTCTGGGGCGCGCGATCGTGACCCGCCCACTGGCGATTTTTTTAAAAAGCCGAAAAGCAAATTGAGTCGACAGCATCGGCACAAGGGCGACGACTTGATCGCCGTGGCGAATGTCAGGCGTCAATTCGGCGGTGTTCACCCAATAGCGGGCAGCATCTCAACCCGGCATAGCTGGAGAGTACTCTCATTTCGAGCCGCGTCGCGCCATAGCCCAAGCACGGTTCCGCGACGGACCTGCTGAATTAAAAATCATAGTGCTTAGCTCGTCGCTTTCCTGCCACGGTAGCTCGGTCATCGATCCGTGATTTGACATTTCAGTCTTATATGTCAAATTCGACAAATGAAGGCCAGACAGCCACCCCAGGACCGCATTCTGGACGCAGCCATGCGCGTGTTCCGCCGTCACGGCTTTCGCCGCTCCTCCATCGAGCAGACCGCCGCGGAAGCCGGGCTGACGCGGCAGGCCCTCTATCATCACTTCCCGTCTAAGGAAGCGCTGTTCCGTGGCGCCATCGAGCGGCTTTATGAGCAGGCGCTCGCCGCCGAGGTCGCGGCGGCAAAGGCTGCAGAAAAAACGGGCCGCGACCTTGCGGACGTCATTATCGCCGAAATCGGGGCGCGGCTCGGCGCGCTGTTTGCCGCGCTCGAAGGTTCGCCGCATCTCGAGGAGCTGTTCTCGGAGCATCTCGCGCAAGCGGGAGACCTCTACCAGACCTATTCCACCCGCTTTGGCGATGAGGTTGCCGCCACGATTGCGCGCGCCTGCCGCGCGCGAAAGGTCAAACTGGTTGGTGGCGTAACGGCCAAGGAGCTCGCGCGGTGCGTCGAAATGGCGATCCACGGCACCAAATCCGCCTACCCGTCGATGCAGCCGGCCGACGCCTTCCTGAAGCAGCTCGCCATGATGCTGCGGATGCTGATTGCGGGTGCGATGGCGCCGCCAGTGATACCGCGTGCAGAAAAATCCCAGCGTAAGACAGGAGGTCGGAAATGAGCACCATGACGATCAACGGCCGGGCGGAATCCCTTCCAAACGATCAGGATGCGCTCCTAGTCGACGTAATCCGTAACCGCCTGAATCTTACCGGAACCAAGCTCGTCTGCGGCTCCGGTGTGTGCGGTGCCTGCACTGTGCTGCTCGATGGCGCTCCGGTCGTAAGCTGCCTGCTTCCGGTCAGCGCCGCCGCAGGAAAAACGTTGACAACGATCGAGGGAATCGGCGGTACCAAACTACACCCGATCCAGAAGGCGTTCATCGGCCATGACGCGCTCCAATGCGGCTTCTGCACCCCGGGATTTGTGGTGGAGGCGACCAGCTTCCATGACCGCTGGCGTGCGGCGCGAGGCACGGCAGCGCCATCGCGCGAAGAGATCGCGGCCGCGCTGTCGGGACATCTCTGCCGCTGCGGCGCCTATGAAGGAATCTACCGCGCCGTCGCCGAGGCTTGCGCCGGCCGATTTGACGGCAACGATCCGATGGCGGCGCGCATGGAAGCTCACGACAAGGTAACGGGGCTGGCGCGTTACACCATCGATATCCGCCACGATGGGCAGTTCGAAGGCGTCATCCTGCGCGCTCCTGTCGCGCATGCCAGGATCACCGGTCTCGACCTCGCGCCAGCGCGCGCCATCCCTGGCGTCGCCGCGGTTGTCTCGCTGCTCGCCGAGGACCGGATGGTTCGCTTTGTCGGCGCGCCGATCGCGGCGGTCGCCGCAAAGGATCGCCGCTCCGCGCTGGAAGCGATCGCAGCCATCAAATTCAATCGCGAAAAATTGCCGGCGGTGATCGGGCTCGATGCGGCGCGGCGCGAGGACGCGCCAGTGGTGTTCGAAAAGAAGGACCGCAAGCGCGCAGGCAATGTGTCGGAGGCAGGCGGTGCTCCGGTGCGGTGGAAGGGCAATGTGCGGGGCCCTTCCGCGCCGTTCTCGCATAGGGGCAAGCGCGCGAAAAGCTGGCTCGCTGAGGCGCGCAAGGCGGGCAATCCGCTATTGGTAGAAGAGACGTTTCGCGTCTCGACCCAACAGCATGCGTGTCTCGAGCCGCATGCCGCGGTAGCACGGTTCGATGGCGACCGGCTCACGGTGCACGTCTCGACGCAAGCCGTCTATGACGTGATGAAGCAGATCGCCAAGCGTTTCAATCTTCCGCACGACAAGGTACGCGTGATCGCCGATCATGTCGGCGGCGGGTTCGGCTCCAAAGGCGGTCTCGGCGTTGAGACCATCGCCGCGATCGAGCTTGCGCGCGCCGCGAAGGCGCCCGTGCGTATCGCCTTCGACCGCGAGGAGGAGCTTTCCGTCACCGGCTATCGACCGGCTGCCGAGTTGAAGCTGTCGTTGCTGCCTTCCGCTCAAGGTGGCCTCAAGGCGCTGTCGTTCACGGCCCATGCCGACACCGGCGCCGCAGTGAACTCGACGATCGCTGGCCTTGCGCGGCTGATCTATCCGGCGGAGGCGAAAGAACTTGCCGACTTCGACGTGCTCAGCAACCTGCCGCCGGGCGCGCCGTTCCGCGGCCCTGGCGGTCCGCCAATGGCCTTTGGGCTGGAGCAGGCGGTCGACGAGGCGGCGCTGCGGATGAAAGTCGATCCGATTGACCTCCGTAAGCGCTGGGATCCCGATCCCAACCGGCAAAGGCTTTATGACTGGGCCTCAGGCCTCGATGTCTGGCGCAACCGCAAGCCGGCATCATCGCAAAGCGGCCGCTACCGGCGCGGCGTCGGCGTCGCGTCGGGCTACTGGCTATATCTATGGCAGCCTGGCTCTTCTGTGGAGCTGGCGATCAAAGGCGGCCGCATCATCGCAAGTTGCGCGGTGCAGGACATCGGTACCGGCACACGCAGCGTGATCGCGAACACGGTGGCGACGGCCTTTGACCTGGATCCGCAGGATATCGAAGTCCGCATTGGACACTCGAGCCTGCCGCAAGGGCCTGGCTCGGGCGGCAGCCGCGTCACCGCCTCGATCGTGCCGCCAACTTTGCTCGGGATTGAAAAACTGAAAGTGGAGATTCAGCGGACCTCGGCGCGGCCACCGATCGCCGGCTCGAACGCGCCGTGGCGCGAACTGATCGCGACCTCGCCCGACCTTGTTGTATCCGCGACGCGTCCGGAGGATAGCAAGCCCCCGCCGAGCATCAGATCGCCACTGCGCGAGGCAGGCTTCATGGGCCTGGTCTTCGGCTGGATGTTGCGAACCTTCAACAACCTCGTGGTCGGCGCGGGCGTGCCGAGCTCGGTGCAAGTGATAGAAGTTGAGGTAGACACCTGGCTCGGCCATGTACGCGTGCTCAACGCCTATACGGGCCTTGCGATCGGCAAGCTCGCCGCACCGGCACTGGCGCGGAGCCAAGCAGCGGGCGCACTCATCCAGGGCATCGGCTACGCGCTCTATGAAGCGCGTGAGACCGATCTTTCGACCGGCCAGGTGCTCAGTGCGGGAATGGAGGATTACCGCATTCCAGGCATCGCCGATGTGCCGCGTCTGGAAATACATTTTGACGAGATCGGTTTCGAACATGTGGCTGGCGGCAGCGTCGGCATCGGCGAGGTCGCGACCGTGCCGACCTCGCCCGCGATCGCGAATGCGATCTGCAACGCCATCGGCGTCAGGCTGACCGAGATTCCGTTCCGGCCCGACCGGCTGGTCGTCGCCCTGAAGGGGAGGACTGCTGCATGAACATCGCATCCACGACCGCACACGCGGTGGCGGAATTCCGCGCCGCAGGCACTGATCTTTCCGAACGACGCCGCAGCGGCGTTTCCAGGGGGCCGATGATCGATATTGCGTCAGGCGAGCGCGGGATTTCGTGGGGCGAAGACGGCGCCGCCACCCTCGGCGCGCTGACGACGATTGCCGTGATTGCGGCCGATGCGCGCCTGGGCGCGGCCT
>JASHYD010000403.1 GCA_030043175.1 Xanthobacteraceae bacterium
GCGGCCGCATGCCGACACTGTCGGTATGACAAGAAAGCCCGAACCAACGAAGCCGACGACGTGGACCGTCTACAAGATTGCTGCCACGCAGTTGCGGCTTGGCACCGCCGACGCGCCCGACGAGACGGCAGCGATCGAGAAGGCCTCAAGGTCGCGACCGCGAACTGGCGCGGAAGACTTTCGGCGCCGGCACCGCATGAAGGCTTGCACTTGTGCAAGCTGTGGCGTCTCGTTTGTATCGCCTCGACGTGACACGATCTATTGCTCGCAAGTATGCCGGCAACGAGCGAACCGCGTGGGGCGCCAGAAGCGCGCTTAGCGCGACCGTACAGGCAGCCAATGACCCACCACAAAGTCGAAATGACCCCCCGGCGATCTCAAGCGCACATGGCCGCATCACGTTGCGCTCCCGGCCGAAAAGGTGTGGGGCCTCAAGAATCTTGAGACTTACCAAGCGATGGCGCCTCGCCAAGCCATATGAGGTGAAAGGGGGGGATTGCCCCCTTTCCCGTTTATTTAGCAGCTCGCACCGTGACAGTGTCGTCCGAATGTGCGGTCCGGATTGCCGTAGAAGCCCCTATGACCAAACCGACCAAACCGCCGTGGCCCGACATAACGTCGGTATGTGTAGCCATAATAGGGTGCATAGCCGTAGGCATCACAAGCCGATGCATAGCCGTAGCTGTCACAATTGACGTTTTGGAGTTCGGGTTGGGCGGCTACTCCGAGTGTTGCTGCTAGTAGGGCAGTAGCGAGCATGTCTAGCTCCTTTTGTTTTCCGTAGACGACGCGCCGGAAAAGCGAAATCACCCGCCGCGATCTCGAAGGGTACAAAAAAAGAAGCGGCGCCTGTTTCCTGGCGGGGGGCGCGTGGGGGTATGCCAAGTCATCGAGGCGCCGCATTTGGTCTTTGCAAAGACCGAGTCCTAAACCCGACATAGCTACAAAGGTTCCTGTCCGGGAACCGATCACGGTCACTTGATTTCATTCCTTGGCTGGGTCCTCAAAGGTGAGAATCTCTCGTGTCCAAGATTCAAATGTCCGCCGCGGCGAAACTGGTGGCCCAAGCCGAACCCGAGTCCACCGACTTCGCTAGGCTGGTGACGTGGGTGAGCCGGGGCGCCGTCCAACCGGGCGCCGATGATTTCTCGATGTTGTGGCTGCTGTTCAAGACGTTCCTGCCACAGGTTGGCGGGATCGTCCTTATGTTGGCGCAATTCCGGCCACGAGCAGGATAACGTCTTCGGATAAGCATACCCTCCCCCTTGCATAGATCTGCCGCGGATACGACTGATCAAATCCTCTGGCGCGTTAACGCAAATCTTTGGCTCAACATCGCACTGGAACGGCCTCCTTTTGCGTGACCACCGCAACGCCACCGTCCAGGCCACCCTCGATCTATGGATGGCGCACGTTCACCGCTACTCCCGTCGCGACCAACTTTCGATTAACGTCGCACTCCGGCGTTCGGGCCTATCCCCCAAGTCCTGCAAATAGACAACTACGAATCTCGGTTCCATGCGTGGCCGCACGCACAAGGTCGCGAGGTGGCGAGACGGCGACTGCAGGTCTCTCTGTGCCCGCCTGATGCACGAATCCGCCAGCATGAACAACAGCTGGCGGCGCGAACCCAGGAACTTGAACAACAGCTGGCCGCGACCTCGGCTTCGACGAGTTGGCGGATCACAGCACCGCTTCGCAATGCAGCACACCTATCGCCTGTCGGGGCACACCTGGCTAAGCGTGTATTGAAATTCCTCCGGAGCGATGCCGTCCACAAGGCTCGCCAAAAGATGCGCCCTGATACCCCTCGATCAACGTGCCCATAACGTTGCAGCGGTGTGGCGGCACCTCCCCAAGGTCTCATTGCGCTCATGGCTCTGTGCCACGACTCGCTCGCCGTCGCATTGACCGCGACGGCTTCGGCGCCGCGATCCACGTTTGGTCTGTAGTACCTTGGATGGCTGGGGTACCGACCCGATCGAGGGCTCACAGCCGGTAAGGGCCATCAAGAGACATCCCAGGCTCTTCCTTATACGCGAAAATTAGTGTCTAATCTCAATCGCGAGCTACCAGCGGGACGTGCCGATGTTCTGCGAATTGAACGGTAGCGTCAGTGCCTACGGCTGGCGATTTTCTCAAATTCAATTTCTTTGAGCATCCTTGTGGACGCGTTTGTTGTGGCTCTGAGGCTTGCAATTCGGCGGATCGGTCGAGGCAGCATCTCACCGCGAAGGAACATCATCGCTAGGCTCAGCGCGGCGGCCCGTAAGGCAGACGCGGGCCATCCTCACGTGGCCTCGATCTTTGATAAGGGGGAACACCATGACTATAGCGGTCGATACCTCGGGCCTATCCGTTGCGTGGTGGAAGGAGCCCACCAAGGACCAATGGTTCGCCTGGGCTGCCGCGTGGCTCGGATGGATACTCGATGCCTTCGACTTCACCATCTTCCTGTTCCTCATGGCACCGATCGCCAAAGAATTCGGCGTCTCGGTGACAGCGGTCGCGGTGGTGCTTGCACTGACCATCTGGATGCGCCTTGTCGGGGCCATGGCCTCCGGCTGGCTTGCTGACCGCATCGGCCGCAAAACGCCGCTGATGCTTTCCATCCTCTGGTATTCTATCTGCAATTTCATCGCCGGCTTTTCACCGAGCTTGACGTTCCTGCTCATTGTCCGCGCGGTCCTCGGCATCGGCATGGGCGCGGAATGGCCGGTTGGCGCAAGTCTCGCCATGGAGTGCTGGCCCGCGCGCTCGCGGGGGTTCATGGGCGGCCTTCTGCAGGGAGGGTTCCCTGTCGGCTTCGCACTGGCGAGCCTCGCCTATGGGCTGCTGTACGATGCTATCGGCTGGCGAGGGCTGCTCTGGCTGGGTATCCTGCCGGCGATCCTTTGTGTATTCATCCGCTATTACGTGAAGGAGCCGGCCGTTTGGGTCGAGAACCACAAGCGGCAACGCGAGGAAAAGCAGGCTGTCGGCGCGCCGCTCCTTGCCATCTTCAAGCCCGGCCTGCTCCGCAACACCCTGACCGCATGCTGGTGGGCGGCGGGCTTCGCCATCGTCTACTACTCGGTTTACGGGCTTTTCGCCACTTGGTTACAGACGGATTTCCATGTTGCAACTGCTGTGGTTGCGACCTCGGTTTTGCTATCGAACCTCGCCAGCTTCTTCGGTATGGCGGCATGGGGTCTGCTTGCAGACAGCGTCGGGCGGCGAGCGGCGCTGATTATTGCCGCCGCTATCTCATGTATCGTCGCGGCGGCATATCTGACCGCAAACGATCTGACCTGGATCATGGCTGGCTTTATCATCCAGGGGGGCGTCGGTGGGGCGCTATCCGCTGTGGCCCCAAGTTACCTAAGCGAACGCTTCCCTACAGAGGTGCGCAGTACTGCAAATGGTTTCTGTTACCACGTCGGCACCCTGTTCGGCGGTTTCGCTGCGCCGATCATTTCCTATTTGGCCGTCGAGCAACATCTGGGATACGCGATGCCGATGCTGGTTGGCACTGCGTTGGGTGCGGGATGCGTCATTCTTGCCTTGCTGGTCGGCCCTGAGACGAAAGGTAAAATATTTGATTCCGGACTGATGATGAAGCGTTAGCCCAAGCGAAGAAGCAAAGAGGCGCGGACTTGCCCTGATTCATCGCCCGCCGGCCACAATGTCCTGTATCCGGCTCTAATTCTCGCCTATGCCTCATTGCCCTGTCCAGCGCCCGGGCCAGAGTGGAGGGACTTATGAGGCGACCATTGACACTACACGGACTCGTGACACGCAGAAACACCGTTAGACTCACTCCAATCGCGATCGCGCTCTCCTTGCTGGGTGCCCTCCTCTGGTAATCAATCGGACGACATCCGGCGCCTTGTGGAGGGACCGCAGCCCATGAGGCGGGCGCAGTTGTCCACGATGG
>JASHYD010000404.1 GCA_030043175.1 Xanthobacteraceae bacterium
TCTACCGCAACACGGCAGGCCGGTGACGAGCGCTGATCTGATGCGCGCCCGAGCCACAGTATTGGCGCTTGCTGCCCTCGTGTCCTGGCGCTGACCGGCATGCTTATCGACGGCAGAGGCGGCATGCAACGAATGCCACCATCCGCATCGACGGATCGCGGATCATCAGGCTCGGCGATGCCGCGGCGGAGACCGTGACCCACGATCAAAGCGAGCGACGGACCCCGGCCTTTAGGCCTGATCTGTGAACACATCTCATGGGTGCGACGGACTGACTCAGCCAGCGGAAGGACGTTGTGTTGGTCATGGGATGTGCGACTCTCTGTTTGCCGACTGATTCGGGAGGTCGGCAACGGAATTTTCCTGCTGGGAAATTTGCAGCTTCGGCGACGAACGGCTGCAAAAAGGGGCTTTGCTTTCGCAGCGAATGTCGGAGCAATTCGGCGTTTGCCTGCGTAAATTGTCGTGCGGTATTGCCGAGGAAGTCGCATTTGGCCGTTGGCTGCGGAACGAGGCCGTGACGGTTGAAGAGCTTCACGAGCATTGCGGGAAGGAAATTGCGGGCCGTGTGGCCGGGCACCACGTCCTGGCCATCCAGGATACCACCGAACTGAGTTATCAGCGTCATGCCCGCCGCACTCGCGGCCTGGGCGCGGTGGGAAACGGCACCGAGGTTGGCCTGTTCCTGCATCCGACCCTGGCGATTGACGCTGAAAATGGTCACTGCCTGGGGCTGATCGGGGTGCAGGTCTATGTTCGCCGCGAGGCTATTGTCGACCATCACAAGCGCCCGATCGAAGAGAAGGAATCCTATCGCTGGTTGAAAGGTGTCGAGACGGCCGACCAGGTGCTCAAAGAGGCCGCGCACGTCACCCATGTTCAGGACCGCGAAGGCGATATCTACGAGCAGTTTGCGATGCCGCGGGCGGCTCACTCGGACCTTCTGATTCGCATCGCCCAGGACCGCAAGTTGGCCAACGGCAAGATGCTGTTCGCTTCCATGTCTGAGATGCCGGTGGTTCACCGCTTCCGGCTGCCGTTGAAAGCCCAGTTCGGCAAGCGCAAGGCGCGGACAGCCAAGCTCGAATTGCGCTTCGGCGAGGTGGAGATCATGCGCCCGGCGAGCATGCGCGCAGCGCCGCCGCAGGTGACCCTGCGTACCGTCGACGTCTGCGAATATGATACGCCGCCCGGGGAGAAATCCATCCATTGACGGCTTTCGACGACGCACGAAGTCAAGGATATCGAGGCAGCACTGCAGATCGTCGGCTGGTATCGCCTGCGTTGGAACATCGAGCAATTATTCTGGGTGATGAAAAGCCAGGCCTTCGACATCGAGTCGAGCCAGTTGACGACCGCCGACGCCCTGATGAAGCTTGCGATCGTCACCGCCCGAACAGCGTGTCGCGTCATGCGATTGGTTCGCGCTTGCGACGACCAGGTGTCTGAGGCCGCTCGCGACCTCTTCGAACCCGGCCAGATCGAGCTCCTCGCCGCCCTCCAGCTCCAATATGAAGGACGCACGGAGCGACAGAAAAATCCCCATCCCGGACCACCGCCTGGGCCGCCTGGATCATCGCGCGTCTCGGCGGTTGGAAAAGCTCCAGCAAGTCCGAAAGCCCGCCCGGCGCGCTTACCATGCGGCGCGGTCTCGCCCAATTCGACCGTATCTGGCACGGTTATACCCTCGGAAAGAAATGTTCATAGATCGGGCCTTTAGGCTGGGGGTTGGGAGCGCACCGGCCGGAGGCCGGTTCTGCTCCTCCATGCACTGGCGCAGAATTGAGTCGCCGAGCGACGACCGACTGGCTCGCCTTTGCCCCCATACTCGCGCTCCAAAACGCGTTGCGCGACCTCGACGAGGCGTTCCAAGACAGGTTTTTAGTCCGCTTCCTTCCACTTGGACGGTTGGAACGCTCCGATCAACGCGGAACCAAATAAACAAAAGCTGAATCCCTCAAAAAGTCCTTTTGTGATCTCTCCCTTACTCAATAGGTCAAAAGCCCGATAGCCGCTTGCAACGGTGCAGCCAGCCATAACAAAAGCAACGAAGGCCACTATCACCATGCAAAAAATTGTAGGTACCATTTAAAAAAAATGCGCCAATTGCTTTCACCCACCGCTTCACCGCTCGCCTCCCGCGAATGCTGTGGAAATCGTTTCATGTAGGGGGGTCGGCCGGCGGCCGGTGGAAAACTGGTAAGAAACCAAAGCGGTGCGTGAGACTGGGATTTGCGTGCGTCGCGTGCGCCGTTTTCCAGCCGCGGCCACGGAGCAGGCGCGCGCCATCGTCCGCTCCCGATCACTTAGGAGCAGCTTCCCTTTCAACAGTGCTGTCGGCGTTGGGGACCTCTCACGCATGAATTCTGGTAAACGAGCTCCCGGAAGCGGCGAGCCGCCCCTTGGCTCTAGTGGGGGTGTTCGAGGTACCCGGGTCAAACTAGAAAACGGGCTCTTCCGCACCAAGGAAAGACCGACCTCTGTGCCAACAGCAGTAAAACTATAGATGGACACACCGCGCAAGAAAACCGTTTCATGCAGGGGGGTCGGCCAACGCCGGTGTGGAACTAGAAAAGAACGTATGGGCGCGGTTCCTTGGCCGCGAGAGTGTCAGGACGGAGGATGGAGCCACACCACCATTCGATACTATTTGTCCTTGTTCTTGCGCCTTGATGGTGGCAGCAGGTAATCGTCGAAATGCGTGGTGCCCAATCCAAATCGCAACACTGCTCAGTTACCCCGGGCTCACCTTCGAAGAATACCGACGGCTTCGGAACGTATCCGGATATGGTCCTGCTATAGGTGAAGTCCGCAATGACGGAGGCGTCTCATGAACAGTGGTCAAAGCGGTGCGATTGGCAGCGACCAAACAGAGTGGCGGCCATGGCTATACAACTTCCTTCTGGTACCGACCATCGTCGGATGTTGCGTCGTCTGCGTCGTAGCCATCGCTTATCGTGTCGTGGGCCTTTGCGTCTCTGACTGTTTAGACCGCGTTCCACATTGGCGCGCTCTCATGGTGCTGGCGTTCTTTGCCTATCTTGTGAAGTGGCTTGAAAAGCTACGGCATAAGCTGTCCGCTCGGCAGCGGAGCTGACGCTCCATGACGCGTCGCTTTCTAGCGCAACCTGCCGCGTCTGCCGTTGCAATCGGGCAACTTGCCTGGCAGCGGGCGCGATCGCAGCCTCCACGCCAATTGAGCGATTTGGCCAATCAACCTGTTGTGCAGTTGCGCCTTGGCCTGCGCCAGCACGAATTTATTTACCCACCACTTCGAGAATTGCGTGGATAAGCAGGCGGCTCCTCAGCACGCATGTTTCATTATCAAATCCAAGCTTGGTACAAGCGTCCATGTATGCGACCCACTGATTTCTGCATTCTCCTATCAGCGCGAAGTCGGAGTCCCTCGCGCCCTTTGCATAACTGCGGTTCTTGGCTTTCGAATACAGGCACTCTCGGTAATTGTCTTCGGCGCGGACGGCCTGAGTCGACGCTTGGCCTTCCGCCGGCGAGAGCGGGGGCAATAACTTCAGCACAACCGATCCCAATGCCAAGACAGGCGCGAGCGCTCGCCTTCTCGGGAATGATTTCGATTGCGCGTTCATTCGTCCACTGCGGCTGTTGTCACCGCAGTACGCCGTTGAACGACGTCAGCGTCGGGAGAGGGCCGTGTCCCGGCCCTGCCGAAGCGCCGGCGAACTCTACGCGTGGCCATCGGCTCGGTGTGGGGGCTCGCGATGTTCGTGCCCATGGTGACCATGCGCATGACCGTGGGAATGCGCGTGGTCATGCGCGTGCCCATGGTCACGGTGATGCAGCCTCTCGCGGGGGCGCGGCCCGCGAGGGTCCTCGCTGAAGACGAGCGATTTGATCGTGACCGGAACGGTATTCGACGGCATGCGGACGCGGCCGAGGTCTATATAATCGAAATCCATTAGCAGGATACCGTCGATGACCAGAATCTCGCTCTTGACGTCGAACTCCTCGCGCAGGAGGGCGCCCAGAGTCTGCGCTACGTCGCCATCCAACATGATGTAGATCGGCTGACGTTTGGCGATGCGGTCGGCGAGGCCGCGGCGGATGCCGTCGGCGAACGAGGCGAGGCGCTCGTAAGACGGCGTGCCTTGCCAGCGCAGCGCCAGTGCGACTTCGCGGTCGGCCTCAACATCAAACGTGACGAGGTGGCGACGGATCGCTGCCGCCACGGCATTGGGATCGATGGCGTCACCGCACGCATAATCCGGCTGCAGCACCTGGAGATTGCGCCGCGGCAACAGCATGCCAGGCATCGAGATGTAGCCGGTATTGCCGGACAACTGCACCGAGTATTCGGATGCGCCGAGCGCGGTGGCGCGGATGCACTCGCCGGCCGGCAGAAGCGGCCAGGCAAGCGCACCCGCATCGATGCGCCGGCGGATGGCGTGGCCGAGCCTCCTGCCAAGGTCGCCGAAATCGCGGTCCTCGCGGCCGTACACGTACTCGCCGACGCC
>JASHYD010000405.1 GCA_030043175.1 Xanthobacteraceae bacterium
GAAAATGCCGGTCAGCATGATAATGCCGATGGCGGGATCGAGTCCGAACGTTAGCGGCAACAGCAGCGTCATTCCAGCGAGCGGGCCAAGTCCCGGCAGCACCCCGACAATGGTGCCCCAAAGGCATCCGATGAAACAGTACAAAAGCCCCTTCCAGGACAGCGCGATCGCAAATCCGCCAAGCAATTGGTCGAAACCCGTCATCGCACCTACCCGTTCAAAACGGCCCGATTGGAAGCTGCAGGCCGAGCGCCACTTGGAAGAAATACCAGCACGCGGCCATGCCGATCGCCGCCGACAAGACCGCGATCACGAGCGAACACCGGGCAATGAGCACAAGCAGCGCTGCTCCGAACAGTCCGAGCGTCGCATAGGCACCAAGCGGCTCGAACAGCGGCGGTACTGCCGCCATCGCGGCGAGCACAATCAGCACGTCGCGATGCCCGAGTTCGACCGTTTCCCCGTCAGCCGTCCGAAACCAATCCCTCACACCAATCACGGCGGCAAGCACAAACACCAATACGCCCAAGACCAGCGGAAAGAATCCCGGGCCCGGCAGAGCAAAATCTCCAAAATCGATGAGCGAGGCCTGCCACGCAAAAATGAGGCCGATGGCGCCGAGCGCGGCCGCGACGCACATTCCGCCGTGCCGGGCACTGATTGCGCGGACCAAAACCTGTCCGGCGTCACTGCGCGCGCGCGGATCATCGACATTGCTCATCGCAAATCCCTTTGGCGCGGGAAATCTCTCGAGCCTCCCGCGCTTGACGAGGAGGGTCAAAGTCAACTGAAAACCGATTAGTTACTGTGTCGGCTGGGCGCCGACCCAAGCGCGGCCGGGCCGCGCGCGCCCCTGCGGCTTCCCCAACCCTGCGGCGGCCGGCCGGGGGGGCTGGGGAGCGGCAGCGGATAGGAGGCAGAAAGTCCCGCCGAACGGAGCGTTACTTTTTCCTCAGACCAAGCTCGTCCATCAGTTCGGCAAGCTTGACGTCATCGCCGGCGATCAGCTTTGCGAAGTCCTGCGACGGAAGATAGGCGGGTATAAACCCGATCGATTTGCCGGCCTCTTGGAACGCCGCTGTCTCGACCGATTGCTTGATCGCGTCCTGCAATTTGGCAATCACCGGCTTCGGGGTTCCGGCAGGCACCGCGATGCCGCGCCACATATCGAGAGCCACCGGAAAGCCGAGTTCTTTTGCGGTCGGAACATCGGCGAATACCGGATCGCGCTTCTCGCCCAGCACCGCTAACACGCGCAAGTCACCGCTCCTGACATGTGGAACCAACGCGGCCGGCAACTGGATGACACCTTCAATGCGGCTCCCCAGCAAATTGACGACGGCCTGCCCTTCCCCGAAGGGCACGTGGGTGATTTTCGCTTCAACCGTTCCAAACAGGGCCGACGCCACGAAATGGGTGTGGCTGCCGGTGCCGGAATTTCCGATGCGGACCTTGCCGGGATTTTCCTTGGCATAGTCGATTAGCTCTTTGAGCGTTTTCCAGGGAGCGTCGCTACGCACCGCAATCGCCGGTGTCTCGACGCTGACCCGCGCCACCGCGTCGAATGCCTTGTAGTCGAACGGCATGATCCCGGAATGATAATTGGTCGATACCGAATTCGAGTTCCAGATAATCGAATACCCGTCCGGCTTTTGCTGCTGGACGTGGCTGTAGCCGATCGCGCCGCCTCCCCCGGTCCGGTTGACGACCGGCACCGGCACCCCCAGGGCTTTTGTCATGCCGTCGGCGAGATGACGGGCCGTCACATCAGCGGCGCTGCCGGCGCCGAACATGACGGTCATCTCGATCGGCTTGCCTGCCGGAAACTGCTGGGCAACCGCCGCAACCGACATCACCATCAACGCCGCGCCAGCCGCAGCTCCAACCATCCGCGCTATCATACGCATTCGCTCCCTCCACACGGTTTGCGTCAAAACCGCTGCTTTAACTCTCAATGCTGAAATCTGAATGGATGCGTGCGCGTCTGCGGTATCCCGGCCGCAGGGCGCACCCAATTTCTGTCCGGAGCGGACATTGAAAGGCCCTCATTGAACCTGACGGCCTTTTGGCTCACCCTCACCCATCAAGCCTCATCGCATTGGCGGGGCATTCAGTCCCGATTGCGTGTCGGAATCATGGCGGCCGCGTGCATTTTTTCGCTCTAAGCCGGTCCGGCCCGTGTCAATTGAACAGAATGCAGGCGGACACTGCGCCTCTTGGCCGAACATCGAGGCCTTCTACTCACGCCGGTTGTGGTGCCCGGCGGATCATGCCCCGCTGGGGATTGTAGCCGAGCACGGCGAGCATGAAGAACACCACTGTCGAGCCGCTGACGACCGCCGCCGCAACCGGCTCGAACTCGCCATAAAGCGCAAAACGGATCAGTTCGACCGCGTGAGTGAACGGGTTCGCCAGCGCCACGTAGTAAAGCGCCTCCGACCCGCCTTCGCGCAGCTTCCACAGCGGATAAAGGGCCGAGGAGAAGAAAAACATCGGGAACATGACGAAATTCATCGCTCCAGCGAAGTTCTCAAGCTGTTTGATATGCACCGAAAGAAACAGCCACAGGGCACCGAGCATCAGTCCGGATAAGATGAGGGCCGGCAGCACCGTCAGCCAATCAATCGGCTCGAAGGTCACATCGAACAGGATGCAAACGCCGAGAAAAACGTAGCAAGTGATAACTGACAGCGCCGTCCCGGCGACGAGCTTGCACACGAGCAACACCCAACGGGGCAGCGGGGCGGTGAGCAGGAGGCGCATCACGCCCATCTCGCGGTCATACACCATGGAGAGCGACGACTGCATGCCATGGAACAAGAGGATGATGCCGAGCAGGCCCGGCACGATGTAGACCTGATAGGTGATGTAAGTCTTGTAGGGCGGAATGATCGAGACGCCGAACACGTTGTAGAAGCCGGCCGCGAACACCGCGAGCCACATCAGCGGGCGCACCAGAGCAGACAACAGCCGGCCGCGCTGCTGGACGAACTTGGTGATTTCCCGCATGGTGAGCGCTTTGAGGGCGCGCCCGACGTGAGCGATCTGCATGAGTTAAGTCCCGAGAAGTCCCGGCTATCGGATTGTATTTATCCGTTCATGCGCCAGCATACAGCCTGTTTCAGCATCTTTCAATTTTCGTCCCAGCGCAAAAAACAACTGAGCAAACCAGCATTTTCCGTGCAAACGATTCGTCTGAAGGCAAGCTGACATGTGTTTCCTGCGCGACAGCAATCGTCCCGCAGCAGAGCAAGCAACCGATCCGATGAGGGTCGGGCGTTCATGAGCGGAGCCGCCGGGCCCAAACGGCCCACGGCGTGTGCAAAGCCTCGCCACCTCACAGGCCGCGGATGGGCCTGACCCGACGGCAGACGCATGAGCTCGGCGATGTGAGCGTTGCCGTGTTGAGGCCCTTCGACCGCAGGAACGGGGCAATCCGGTTACGGAAAAGATTTTTTGCGTGTTGCGGAATGCCAGGCGGACGCCTTAGCGGGCAG
>JASHYD010000406.1 GCA_030043175.1 Xanthobacteraceae bacterium
AATCTCGGGCCCACCAGCAAGTCGCTGATCGAGCGCATCCAGGGTGACATTGCAAAACTCAAACAGGAAAATCCCTCGGCTCAAGTTCCGGCCGATCTGGTGACCACTTCTGGCAGCGGGCTTGATCCCGATATCTCGCCGGAAGCGGCCCTGTTTCAGGTGCCTCGGGTTGCACAAGCCCGCAATCTGCCGGAAAACCAGGTCCGCCAGCTTGTCGCGGAACACACGAGCGACCGCCTGATCGGTCTCTTCGGCGAGCCAAGCGTCAACGTGCTCGAACTCAACCTGGCTCTCGATCGCGCAGCAGCTCGTTAGTTCCTTGGAACCACGGGTCAAAAAGTTGATCGCTGATGGGGGATCAGCTGCGCAAACCTGAGCAACGACCCTCGCCGGATGCCCTGCTTGAAGCTGCACGACGGGAGGAGGGGCGTGTCGGCAAGCTCAGGATCTTTGTCGGTGCCGCACCCGGGGTCGGCAAGACGTACGAGATGCTCCAGAGTGCACACGCGAGGGCAAAGGACGGCTACGACGTCGTTATCGGAGTCGTTGAGACCCATGGCCGCAAAGAAACAGAGACGCTGGTCGAGGGGCTGGAAATCATCCCTTGCCAGCGCATCGAATATAAAGGCCAATTGCTGCACGAGATGGATCTCGATGCCATCATCGCCCGTCGCCCACAGATCGTTCTGGTCGACGAGCTTGCCCACACCAACGCACCTGGCAGCCGTCACCCGAAACGCTATCTGGACGTCGAAGAGCTGTTGAGCCACGGGATCGATGTCTATTCCACGGTAAATATTCAACACATCGAAAGCCTAAATGACGTGGTCGCCCAGATCACCCATGTCCGCGTGCGCGCGACCGTCCCGGACTCGGTATTCGACCGCGCGGACGCCGTCGAGCTGGTTGATCTCACGCCAGACGATCTGATCCAGCGTCTCAAAGAAGGCAAGGTCTACGTTCCCCAGCAGGCGGAGCGCGCGCTAGAGCACTTTTTCTCTCCGGCCAATCTCACCGCGCTCCGTGAGCTTGCGCTCCGCCGCACCGCGGATAGGGTTGACGAGCAATTGCTCAGTCAAATGCAGGCTGGAGCCATTGCGGGGCCCTGGGCTGCGGGTGAGCGCATCCTGGTCTGCATCAGCGAAGACCGGCGAGCCGCCGGCCTTGTTCGATACGCAAAACGGCTGGCGGACCGATTGCACGGCCCATGGACGGCGCTTTACGTCGAGGGCCGACGCAGCTTGCAATACACCGAGGAGGAACGCGATCGCATCGCCGATACACTCCGTCTTGCCGAAACGCTTGGAGGAGAGGCCGTCACGATTCCAAGCGCCGAGCTGAGACTCGCCGACGACGTCATTGGCCACGCGGAGTCTCACAACGCCACCCATATCGTCGTCGGGAAATCGAGCCGCTCGCGATGGTTTGAGATCATGCACGGCTCCGTCGTGCACGAATTGGTGCGCCGATCCGGCAATATCAGCGTGCACGTGATCGCCGGCGATGCGGCTGGCGGTCAACCGGTGCCGAAAAAGACGGTGCGGACGGCCGACCGCGCGGAAGCCTTCGATCTGCGACAGTACATCATCGCACTAGCGTTCGTTGGGATCGCGTTCGGCGTCGGTGAGGCGATCCAGCCGTGGCTCGGCATCGAAAATGTGGACCTTGCGTTTCTCACCGCTGTGGTCGGTGTAGCGGTGCGCTATGGATTGTGGCCTTCGCTGATTGCAAGTGCTGCCGCATCGCTTTGTTACAATTTGTTTTTCCTGCGGCCGATCTATACGTTCACGATCACCGATCCCACGAACGTCATCGCCTTCTTCTTCTTCACCGCTATGGCGGTTGTCGTGTCCAATGTAGCGTCGCGTTTGCGCACCCAGGCGGTTGTAGCGGTGAGCCGGGCGCGCACCAGCGAGTCGCTCTACGTGTTCAGCCGCAAGCTTGCCGGCGCAGGCGCCCTTGACGACGTACTGTGGGCGACGGCGTATCAGGCCGCACTAATGCTCAAGGTTCGCGTCGTTCTCCTGCTGGCGGAAAACGACACGATTGTCGTCAAGGCTGGTTACCCGCCGGAGGATACGCTTGAAGGGCCCGACTTGGCTGCCGCCAGATGGGCGTGGCAAAGCAACCGCGCCGCCGGACGCGGATCGGATACGCTGCCAGGGGCAAGACGTCTTTTCTTGCCCCTGCGCACGGGGCGTGGCGCCGTCGGGGTGGTGGGCCTCGATGGCGATAAGCCCGGCCCGCTGTTAACCCCGGACGGGCGGCGTCTCCTCGACGCTTTGATGGACCAGGCGGCGCTTGCCATCGAACGCGTTCGTCTGGTGGAGGATCTGGACCGGGAGAAACGAACGGTCGAAACGGATCGTCTGCGCTCGGCGTTGCTGACGTCGATCTCCCATGATCTCAAGACGCCGCTCGCCGGCATTCTCGGTGCCGCGAGCACGCTTCGCAGCCTGTCAGGTACATTGGATGGACCCGCGAAAGCCGATCTCATCAGTACGATTATCGACGAAGCCGAGCGGCTCAATCGGTTCATCGTCAACCTGCTCGACATGACAAAGCTGGAGTCGGGGGCCATTGTGCCGAACGCGGCCCTCCACGACCTTGGGGAGGTCGTCGGCAGCGCTCTTGAACGAACGAACAAAATTCTCGCTCACCACCGGATCGAGGTCGACCTCGCCAAAGGCTTGCGGACGGTGGAGATCGACCCCGTGCTGTTCGAGCAGGTCCTGTTCAACCTCTTCGACAACGCGGCGAAATACGCGCCCGCCGGAACGACGGTTCGCATCCAGAGTTGGCAGGACAGGGACTGCATCGGCTTGCAGGTGCTCGACGAGGGTGGGGGCATTCTGCCAGACGATTTGGAGCAGATCTTCGACAAGTTCTATCGGGCCCGCAAGGTAGATCAGGTGCGCGCGGGCACGGGACTTGGTCTCGCGATTTCACGTGGTTTCATCGAAGCCATGCACGGAACCATTTCAGCCGCGAACCGCACCGACCGCAAGGGCGCGGTGTTTACGATCAGGCTTCCGGTTGCCACCCATGCGAAGCGACTGGACACGGCGGCATGAATGCTGCTCCGACCAAGGTTCTGGTGGTCGATGACGAGCGCCCCATCCGCAAACTCCTGCGCACGGGGTTGAGCACGCAAGGCTACGACATTCTGGAGGCTCCCGACGGCAAGACGTCTTTGGAGCTGCTGGTGCAGAAACCGAATCTGATCATTCTTGATCTCGGATTGCCGGACATCCAAGGCCTGGATCTGCTGAGAACGATCCGCGCACGCGATGAAAGCGTACCTATCGTGGTCCTATCGAGCCGCGGCGATGAGGCCGGCAAAGTCCAAGCGCTCGATCTCGGAGCTGATGACTACGTTACAAAGCCGTTCGGCATGGATGAACTCCTTGCGCGGATGCGTACCGCACTTCGGCACCAGCTCCATATCCAAGGAGAGCGGCCGATTTTTCGTGTTGGCGACCTGTCGATGGATCTCGTACGGCGCATCGTCAAGGTTGGCGATCGCGAGGTGAAGCTGTCTCCCAAGGAATATGATCTCCTGCGCGTGCTTGTTCAGCATGCCGGCAAAGTGGTGACGAACCGATTCTTGCTGGGGGAGCTGTGGGATGCCGTCACCGAGCCCCAATATCTTCGCGTATACGTGCGGCAACTCAGGCAGAAGATCGAGACGAATCCTGAGCGTCCACATTATGTCCTGACCGAGACAGGAATCGGATATCGTTTGCGGGCGCCGGACTGAGCATTGAAACCAATCCCCAGCCGCCGAATTGCTCCCACTCCTTTAATTTAGGGGCTGCAAGGCGCGCCGGTGAAGTCAGCCCGAAGCTGCCGGCATAGCCGAGGTCAAAGGCCATGGCGCGGGTAGCAGCCGGTTCATGCTGATGATCTTGATCAAGCCGCCCCACGAGGGTCACCCAAACAGCCGGCATGGTCGCCGCAACTGGGCGCGTGAGCTAGCGAAAGACTTTTAGCTTATGTCTCCCCGCGCGATTTCCTTGGCGGCCGCAACGATAGCCCGGACGATGTTGGCGTAGCCGGTGCAGCGGCAGATCTGGCCGCTAAGCTCATTGCGGACGGTTTGCGTGTCGGGGGTCGGCAGCCGCAGCAGGATATCGCGGGCGGTCACCAGCATGCCGGGCGTGCAAAATCCGCACTGCACAGCGTGATGCTCATGGAAATTCCGGCGCAGCACCTGCGTCACCCCATCTTCGCGCAAACCTTCCAGCGTCTGCACGGATTGTCCATCGCACATCACTGCGAGGCGCAGGCATGAGCGCGTTGCCGTCCCGTTCACCAGGACCGTGCAGGCGCCGCAGGCACCGTGCTCGCATCCGAGGTGCGCAGCGGTGAGGCGGCAATGCTCCCGCAGGAAGTCCGCAAGTGTTTCGCGCGGCTCGACCTCGAATGCGGAGGTTGCGCCATTCACTTCGAGCGTTACGGTCGTCATTGGCGTCGCATCTCCCGTAGCGCGCGCAAGACCGTCGATGTGTGAAGGCGCGCCAAATACGCATCGGCATCCGGCACATGCAGCGCGAGATCATCGACGATCGCTGAACGAAGCTTGTCTTCCGAGGACTCGCCGGAAGCGATGTACGCGGCAACCCTCGCGAGCAAGCAGGGACGCGGCGCAGCGGCCCCGAGCGCAACCGAGACGGGGCCGTCATTACCGCACTGCACGGCGACTGCGATTGAACTTGCGAACGCGCCGCTTTTGCGTGCCACCTTGCAAAGTCCCCACCGCGGCCGCGCGCCGGGTAAGGGAATATCAAAGCCGAGGATGATTTCATCCTGTGCTAATGACGTCGCGTAGTGCCCCCGGATGAAATCGCCGATCGCCTGCGTTCGCGCGCCTGCGCGCCCAGATATTCGCACCTCGGCGCCGAGCGCCATCAGGCAAACCGGCCAGTCGGCGGCGGGGTCGGCAAGCGCTGTGCTGCCGCCAACGGTGCCGTAATTGCGGACCGCTCGATAGGATATGCCGCCCGCGACGGTCCGCATCAGGCCGTCGAAAAGATCCGGAATTCGGCCATCTTCGATTTCAGCATGGGTCGTCAAAGCGCCGATCCGCAGGCCCGTTGGCGTGAGACGCGTCTCTTTGAGCTCCTGCAGTCCTGCCAGGCTGACCACCACGTCGGGGAGGGCGATACGCAGATTGAGCATCGGCACGAGCGACTGGCCTCCGGCAATGGCGATCGCCGACGTCGCGTCCAGGGCGAGCATTGCCGAGGCGTCGGCGACGGTGGCGGGGACCATGTATTCGAAAGGAGCGGCCTTCATGAAGCGGACGTTTTCGCCTGGTGCGCCGACGCAACTGCTTCGGAAACGCGTCGCGGCGTGAGCGGCGTCTCGTTGAAGCTCGCACCGATATCGCGAAATGCGTCCGCGATGGCGTTGGCGATGGCTGCCGGAGGGGCGATCGCGCCGCCTTCGCCAAGTCCTTTGACGCCATACTCGGTGGTGAGCGCCGGTGTCACGATGTGCTCAATGCGCACCATTGGAATTTCCGGCGCGCACGGCACCATGTAGTCCGCAAAGGTCGTCGCGAGCGGCTGGCCGAGCTCATCGTAGGGTATTTCTTCATAGAGGGCGGTGCCGATTCCCTGCGCAATGCCGCCCTGGACCTGGCCATCGACAATCATCGGGTTGATCATCGTGCCGCAGTCTTCGGAGACGACATAATCCAGAAGCTCCGTCACGCCGCTGTTGGGGTCGACTGCCACCACGACCGCATGGGTACCGTATGCAAACACCCCCCCGGAGTCGGCCGGTTCGTATGTTGCAACTGTTTCAAGCAAAGGATCCATGCCGGCTGGCAGGTGATCCGGCCTCGCATTGGCCGCGTAGGCGATCTCGGCAAAGCTCACTTTTGCGGACGGCCCCTGAACCGTTCCTCGTTCAATCCGAATTGAAGCGACATCGGCCTGCAACAGATGCGCGCCGATGCGCCGGATTTTCTCGGCCAGCCCGCGCGTGGCCCTGGCGACCGCGCCACCAGCAAACACGATCGAGCGGGACGCAAAGGTGCCGAATCCATACGGCCCTACAGCCGTGTCACCGTAGCGAACCGAGATTTGTCCGGGATCGATCCCGAGCTCGTGGGCGGCAATCTGTGCCAAGGTCGTTTCGTGCCCTTGGCCATGGTTCTGCACCCCCACATAGAGCAAGACGGTGCCGTCCGGCAGCATGCGCGCATTGGCGGATTCGTATCCCGGGATGACCCGGAACTTGCGTTTGACGAATTCCACCGTGCCGTGGCCGCTCTGCTCAGTATAGAAGGCGAATCCGACGCCAATTCTTCGGCCGCCGGGTTCGCCCACCGCCTGTCGCTGGCGGATAGCGCGCAGATCAATCATGTCGCGGGCGATATCGAGCGAGGCTACGTAGTCGCCAGTGTCAAGCTTCATGCCGGCGGCCGTGCGATACGGAAGCTCTGCGGCGGTGACAATGTTCTGACGACGAAGATCGAACGGCTCGCGTTCAAGCTCGTGGGCGACCTCATCGACAAGCCGCTCGATCGCGAAGGTTGCGCCCGGCCGCGCCACTCCGCGGTATGGCCCCATCGGCGCCTTGTTGGTTGCAACCGTGTGCGCGTGGAGCTTGAGATGGCGGATGCGATAGGGCCCGGTGAGGTTACGGGACGCCATGCTGGCTTCCTGAAAGGCACCGGTCGGCCATAGCGCGTAGGCTCCGGCATCGATGTAGATGTCTCCTTCGACGCCAAGCAGAGTGCCGTCGCGGTCGGCGCAGATGGTCAGATCATAGGTGTGGTCGCGGGCGTGCGGAGAAGCCAAGAGGTGCTCGCGTCGATCCTCGATCCACCGCACGGGGTGTCCAACTTTGATGGCGATCGCCGCCACCGCCACGTCTTCAGGCATGATGCGGTTCTTGCCGCCGAAGCCACCACCCACATCCGGAGCGATGACGCGAACTTTGTGCTCCGGCAGGCCAAGCATCTTTGAGAGTGCCAATCGTTTAACTTGGCCGCCCTGCGATGACAGATAAACGACCAACTCATCCAACCGGTGGTCCCAGTAGGCGAGGACGCCACGGCCTTCGAGTGAAACCGTCGCCTGACGATTGAGCCGTAGGCGCCGCCGCAGTCGGATCGGCGCCGAGGCGAGCGTGTCCGGATTTCCTTCCGCAACGGTCGTGCTGATGTAGGCGTTGCTCGGCCAATCCTCGAACACGCGCGGGCTGTCTGGACGCATTGCAGCCACGACGTCGACCACCGCCGGCAACTCGTCGAGTTCGACCTCGACCCGGTCCGCCAAATCCTCCGCTTGGGCCCGCGTCGGCATTACGCAGGCCGCGATGGTCTGCCCGACATAGCGGACCCGATCGTCCGCCAACGGCGGATAGGGGCTGTGACGGTGGGCCGCAAGCTCTGGCCCCGCCTCGAGAACATTGATCGGACCGATATCCGCGAGGGTGAACACCCGAGCGTTGCGGTCGGCAGGTTTGCTCACGCGCCTTATGCGAGCATGCGCCATCTGACTGCGAACGAATGCAACATCCTGTGTGCCGGGCACCAGCACGTCGGCAATGAACATGCCGTAACCGTGCAGATGACGCGCGTCCTCCTTGCGCAGCAGGCGCGCGCCGATCCAGCCGTCGGCATGCTCGTCAGTCATCTAGCGGCTAAATTCGGCTTGCGTATACGATCGGACCATAACGTATGCACGCAGCCTGTCAATCCGGCATGCCTGTCGGCGGATGCCCCGAAGCGCAAATCTCTCAATTCCCCATCTACCGGCCGCTCGGGCGTCGAGGCTGTAGACTTTGGGTCGAGCGAATTTCTGCCTTGCGGGAGAAATGCTCGATAACCTGCAGGCCTGTGGCGGTCACGTGATCTCGCATAACCGTATAGGCACCCTGTGCGTCGGATCGCGCGATCGCCTCAACAATCTTGTCATGTTCGTGGAATGCGTATTCGGTTTGGCCGGGGACGAATTGAAGTGCTCGAAAAGGAGCAAGCCTTTGCCGAAAGCTCCGCGTGGCCGATGCGATGCTTACGTTGTGTGCGCCCTGATAGATGATTTCGTGGAATTCATTGTTCAGTGCCGCCAAATCTTGGGTACCATCTAAAATCCTCTGCTCTCGATTGAGGTTCACAACTTCCAGCCGCTTCTTCTCCAGCATGGTCATACGCACCGCGCCGAGCTTCGCGCAAAGCGCTTCGAATTCAGCCAGCGCCTCGAACATGTCGTTAAGCTCGCCGACATCGATCCGCGCGACTGTCACTCCCTTTCGTGGGGTAACTTCAACAAGACCTGTCCCGCTCAATCTCCGAAGCGCTTCGCGTATGGGTGTTCGCGACACGCCGAACTTTCGGCAGATGCTTGGCTCGTCGAGGCGAGCGCCAGGCTGCGTTGCTCCGGACAAAATGTCCTTGACCAGCGCACGAAAGATTTCCTCAGACAACGTCACGGGTTGAGCACCGCTTGGGCTCGTCAATTCCACATCAGGCTTCGCGGCCAGTCCAAGATCCAGGGCCGATCCGACGTGAGAAGTTTGACGCGTATACGGTTAGCAGATATCGTATGCAAGCGCCGAATTTGGAAGATGGTCCATGTCTCAAGCAGTGCACCTTCGGCGGTCCTCTAGCCTGTCTTGCTATTGCCTGCTGCTGCTTGCCGCCTTGGTCGTCCCCTCGGCAGCGCAGACATGGCCACAACGCCCGGTCAAGTTCATCGTGACCCTCGGTCCTGGCAGCGGTGTGGATTTCGGCTCCCGTCTGCTGGCAGATCGGCTGGCCAAGCGCTGGGGCCAGCCGGTTGTGGTCGAGAATCGTCCGGGCGGAGATGCGGTCGTCGCCGCGGTGGCGGTTATCAGCGCCAACGATGATCACATCCTGCTCGCATCGCCCACATCAGCGCTGACGGCTCACCCATACGTTCTCCAGCAGATGCCGTATCATGAGAGCGATCTGATGCCGATCGCTCGGGGCTGGAACACGGTCATCGTCATCGGGGTCCCTGCCTCGATGACCGCCACCTCAATAAAAGATCTCGTTGCGACAACGCGTGCGAATCCCGGAAAGCTAAACTGGGCTGGTACCACCGGCGCGATCGATTTTCTATTCGCCGGCTTTCTCAAGAAGAACAGCCTCGATATGGCGCGCGTGCCGTATCGAAACCCCCAGGACGCAGCAACCGATGTCGCCACCGAGCGTATCCAGGTGATCGAAGCGTCTTTGGCGACGCTCCGTCCCCAGCTTCTGGCCGGAAAGATCAAGCTGCTCGCCTCGAGCAACAGCACACGACCGCCAGGCAACCCTGACATCCCAACCGTCGACGAAGCGGGTTATCCCGAGCTTACGCTCGACGGGCTCGTCGGTTTTTTTGGACCGCGAGGCATGCCCATGGAACTGCGCGAGCGCATTGCGGCGGACGTGCGGGCTATCGTGGAGGAACCGGACTTTGCTGAAAAGCTGAGTGTCACCGGCCAGATTGCCAATGCCGGAGGACCAGCAGAATTCGCAGCGGCCATGCAGCAGCAACGCCATCGGCTCGCGATTGCCGCAAAAGATCTCGGACTTAAGCCCGCCCAATGATGCCGCGCGCAGGCCTCAAAAGAACGCCAGCTTGTGGGCCACCTGCAAACGTGCGTGCCGGACCAGCGCCGATCCTACAATGCGCACGACGCACCATCCCGGAGCGCGGCAGGACAACGTCACGATCGTTGAGCCAAATCACAAGGCCGGATCCCAGATCGAACTATCGCTCTCGCGCGTCGAAAGGCGCGCAGAAATCACTGGGCGGGCAGAATATACAAGCCTTATGCAACGCGCTCGACCATGCGGTCGGCATTCGGATGACCAATCTGCTGCTCAGTCCGCACACCGTCCCCTATGCTATCAGTGCACAAGCCGGGCTGTCCGCTCGAGCAGGAAAGGACGTCACCAGGGCCCACATTTGCCAAGTGCCCTCGGTGAGGGGATGGTCATGACCGTGTTGCCGAGGATTGGTTTGATTCTCACCGGCGGGACGATCGATTCCGTCGGGACCGACCGGCTCGATCTCGCCTGGTATATCGAAGCCGGCAAGAGGCTTGGCAACGGCGAATTAATCGCGCAGATTCCCGAACTCACGCGAATCGCCGCCGTTCGCGAAATCCCCTTCCGCCGCCTTCCCAGCCAGGCGCTCGTCGATAAGGATTGGCTTGATCTGTTGCGAACAGTCCATTCGATCTTCGATCGCGACGAGGCCGACGGGATCGTCATTACCCATGGTACGAATACGCTCGAGGAGACCGCTTACTTTCTCGACCTCACGCTCAAGACCGATAAGCCCGTTGTTATCGTCGGAGCGATGCGCCCGTCCTCAGCGATCAGCGCCGACGGCCCGTTGAATGTCGTCAATGCGGTTCGCGTCGCCGCCGCTCCAACATCCCGTGGACGGGGCTGCCTGGTCGTCATCAACGACACGATTTTCAACGCGCGGGACGTGACCAAGAATTCGACCTATCGGGTACAGGCGTTCGCGTCGCGCGATGTCGGACCGTTGGGATTTTCCGACGCCGACGGCAATGTCATCTACTATCATCGGCCAGATCGAAAGCACACGGTCGAAACTGACTTCGACGTCCGCGCCGCCACCACGCTACCACGCGTGGATATCGTCCTCAGCTACGTCGGTGCAGACGGCACCATGATCGAGGCGGCCGCCAACGCCGGCGCCAAGGGGATCGTCAGCGCAGCGACGGGCGCCGGCCGGCCGACCCCCCTCGAGGATGAGGCCTTTGACAGGGTCTATGCCGAGAAAGGAATCCTGATGTGCCTGTCGAGCCGGGTCGCCTCCGGACGCGTGGTGCGCAGCCCTGGCCTGGCACGGCGCGGCTTTGTGGCGGCCGACAATCTCCAACCCTGGAAGGCTCGCATACTGCTGTCGCTGGCATTGACCAAAACCGATAACGCCGACGAAATCCAGCGTATGTTCGACACATGCTGACATTAGCGACCTCATCGCAGAATAGGAGCGGTCCATGAAGGCGGATCTCGTAATCAAGAACGGCTGGATCGTAACCCCTGAGGAAACCGTTGCGGGCGGGGTTGCGATATCAAACGGAAAGTTCGTTGCCATCGGTACTGACGACTCGTTGCCGGACGGCAATGAGGTGATCGACGCGAGGGGTAGACATATTCTGCCGGGTCTTATCGACGCGCATGTCCACTTCCGCGATCCCGGCGTTACCCACAAGGAGGACTTCGGTACGGGCTCGACAGCCGCGGTGTGCGGCGGGATCACCACGATCATCGATATGCCAAACCAGATTCCGCCTACAGAGAACGCCGAGCAGGTCGGCGTAAAAAAGAAGATCGCCGAAGCGAAATCCCTCTGCGACTTTGCGATCCTGGGCGTCGTGCACCAGACCAATGCGGACGACATCCTGCCGATGGCCCAGACGGGAGCCATCGGCTACAAGATCTTCTTCGGTGAAACGATCGGTAACCTTCCTTTTCCCGACGACGGCATGTGCATTGAGGTGTTTTCAAATATCACCAAATCCAACATCCCACTATGCGTGCACGCGGAGAACCGGCAGATCCAGCATTACTGGACCACTAAGCTCAAGGCGGAAGGAAAGAAGGATCCGATCTACTGGGAGCAATCGCGGCCAGACCTCTGTGAAGCGGAGTCGATCGCCCACATCATGTTCATGGCCGAGGCCTTCGGAACAAAACTTCACATCGTTCACGCCAGCACGAAACAGGCCGTGCGAATGCTCAAGGACGCCAAGGCACGAGGCCTGCGGTTTACGGGCGAGACCCAGCCGCATTACCTCCTGCGGGTGGCGAGCGACATGGCACAGGTCGGGCCACTGCTGAAGATGAATCCTCCCGTTCGGTCAAAGGAGCATCAGGATGCCCTCTGGGAGGGGTTGTTGAGCGGCACAATCGATATGATCGCGACCGACCACTCGCCCCACACACTTGAGGAAAAAGGCTGCGACATCAATGGCAAGATGACCAAACCCGCGATCTGGGACTGCATCTCTGGCTTTTGTGGCGTGGAAACATGCGCCCCTCTGATGCTCACCCAGGTGAACAAAGGACGCCTCTCTCTCAATCACTACGTCAAGGTGGCGAGCGAGAATCCCGCGAAAGTCTGGCAGATGTACCCGAAGAAAGGTGCCATCCGTCTCGGTTCCGACGGCGACGTTACGATCGTCGACATGGACAAGGAAATGACGATCGACTCCAACAAGCTGCATAGCAAGAACAAGCCCACGCCCTGGGGAGGCTGGAAGGTCAAAGGAGTCCCGGTCTACACAATTGTCCGCGGCCACGTGCAGATGAAGGATGGGGAGCCTGTAGGCAAGGTCATCGGCCGGATGCAGACGCCGATCCTGCATTAGTCTCGACGCACTCGCTTCTCAGGCAGCTATCGCAATGGATGCCCCGGTCGACTTGAACAAGGCATCAGTCATTGTCGTGACGGGTTTCTTGGGGGCCGGCAAAACCACTCTCCTCAACCGCATCCTGACCGCAAATCACGGTCGCCGCATCGCGGTGATCGTCAACGAGTTTGGTGAGGTCGGCATCGACCATCACCTCCTGATTTCAAAAGATCAGGAGGTGATCCAGATGAACAACGGTTGCATCTGCTGCACGGTCCGCGGTGACCTCTTGCGCAGCTTGTTCGAGCTCCTCGAACACCGCTCCAGGTTCGACACGGTCATTGTCGAAACCACGGGTCTTGCGGAGCCTGCTCCCGTAGCGGAGAGCCTTTACGCCGACGAGCGGATTCGCCGCGAATTCACGCTCGACGGCGTCGTGACCGTCGTCGATGCGAAGCATGTCGCGGCGCAGCTTGAGGAATCCGGCGAATCCTGTGAGCAGATTGCCTTTGCCGACCTCATCGTGCTCAACAAGACCGATCTGGTGACGGCCGATGAGATCGACCGGATCGAGGCGCAAATCAGGGAGCTCAATAAAATCGCGCGGATCGTCCGAACCCGCAATTCTGAGCTCGACCTCGAGCTGGTGTTGGCGCTCGAAAGTACCGATCTTGAGCAGAAGATCGACGCCGCTGTCCTCATGCACGGCCATGACGGCGGCCATGCTCATGATCACGAGACCTTCCATCACCATGACCATCTGCATCACAATCACCTTGCCAACATCATGACCGTCTGCCTCGCCGAGGCTGGTGATCTCGATGGTCTGAAGCTCAGCCTGTGGTTACGCTCACTGATCGCCGAGTTTGGCGCCAAGCTTCTGCGCGCGAAGGGTATCCTCAACTTGCGCGGCGATCCCGATCAATTCCTGTTCCAGGGCGTGCGCATGGATTTCGAAGGGCGTCCCTCACGCCCCTGGAGCCCGGGCGAGGAGCGCATCAACAGGTTGGTCTTCATCGGGCGTGATCTCGATCAGGACCGTATCGCAGACGGGTTTCGCGGCTGTATCTGGACGGGCGGCCCGGCCGAATCGAACCGCACCGATCCGTTCGGCCGTGAAATCGAAATCTCGCCGCTGAGGCTTGAACAGATCCGTTACTGGATGAGGCAGAATTTCGGATTTCCGAAAGAAGTCCCGATCATCATCAAGGAGGTTCCCTGCGCCAAGGCGGGGTGTCCTCCGATCGAGACGGCGATCGTTGCGATTTTGAAGAATGAGCCGCCGCGGAATTTCAAGATTCAGCGCACGATCGATGAGATTACGTTCGACCACGTCTATGATCTGATGGAGAATCCAATGATGTGCTGCTGAGTGAGATGCTGTCAGCTCGTTGCTCAAATGGGCGCCGCAGAGGGCACCCAGCGCCGCGGCTCTCTTGCCCACGATGCGCCGAGTTGCCACCGCGGTGCAAGGCAATTGAACCGGTTATCTTCGTCGCTGGCGACAACGCGACGAAGCTGGCACCCACCATGACGCCACTCTCGATATCATCGTGCGCCCCTCGCCGACGCGATGACGACAAACGAGCTTCTCGTATTCGTCCAATCGCCCTTGGCGGCGCGCGAGGCGCCCGAATAGGCGTTGCCACCGAAGCGCGCCGCTGCTGGTCTTGCATCGGCTGGCCGTCGAGTATCACTCGTGTTCGCTTGATGGAGAGCCCAGCGCCGGAACAGCGAGAAGCTTTGGCGGCGGACACTCGCTTCGCCGCAGATCGATGCTATGCTTGTCTACGCATTTGTGAGGGAGTGAGCCCATGAAAATCGCCGCCACGGCCGCGTTCGCGACAGTCGTACTTGCATCCGCAGCTTTTGCGCAGGGCAAAG
>JASHYD010000407.1 GCA_030043175.1 Xanthobacteraceae bacterium
ACGCATCGCATGCCGATGCGTTTGCCGACACCCTCGATACCATGCACAAGCTGATCCCGACCCACGTGGTATTCGAGGGCCGCGTCAACTCGCTGACCGGCAAGAACGCGCTCGTGGCCAATGTTGGCGAGAACGTGCTGTTCATACATTCTCAGGCCGATCGCGATTCGCGAATCCATATCGTCAGCGGCCACGGCGACTACGTCTGGGAGACCGGCAAGTTCTCGAACCCTCCGCAGACCGATGGCGAGACGTGGCTTGTGCGCGGCGGCTCCGCGACTGCGGTGCTCTACCGCTTTCTTCAGCCTGGCATCTACCCGTACGTGAACCACAACATGACCGAAGCGCTCGAGCTTGGTGCCTTCGCGCATATCAAGGTCGAGGGCAAGTGGGACAACAATCTCATGACCCTGGTGAGGTCACCGGCACCAATGGTGGCGGCGCAACGCCGGGCTGGCCAATAGCTCGCCCAAGGTCGTAACCGCCTGCACGTCCCGTCGGTACGGTCGTCTCGATGGGACGGCCACCTGGAGGAGGGTTCCAATGCCACGCTTCTGGAGACATGGGCTGGCGGCATCAATCATCGTGTACGCGGTCGTTTGTATGGTTATTCTCGCGTTGGCGAATGCCCCCTTGCAAAACCCGCGGGGCCCTGCGATTTCCGATCTGGTGGAGGTGCGGGCGGCATCCTTCTCCCACCGCAGCAGCGGCGAGTTCACCAGCGACGGCCGAATCGTCACGGCGCCGCTCGCGATGGTGACGATTCCGCATACCCTCGCCATCATGCGCCATCAGGTCTCAGCCGCCGAATATCGGCGCTGCGTCGAGTCCGGTGCCTGCCCGACACTCGAAGGCGACACCGACTTGGCTGCGGCCAATCGCCCGGTCGTCAAAGTCAGCTGGCGCGACGCCCAGGCCTATGCTGAGTGGCTGTCACGCGAGACAGGCGATCATTATCGGCTGCCGACTGATGAAGAATGGGCCTACGCCGCCGCAAGCCGGTTCAAGGACGACGCCCTGCCGGACACCAACGATCCGGGCCAGCGGGCGTTGGCGACCTATGCTCGTGATCGTAACGACGACATCAATGCGCAGCCGCAGCCCATCGGCACGTTCGGCGCGAACGAGAACGGGCTCGTCGATGTCGCCGGCAATGTCTGGGAATGGACCGATACCTGCTTCACGCGATATGCACTCGATGCGCGCGGCGAGGCGGTAGCTAGCACGATGCATTGCGGCGTGCGCGTCGTCGAGGGCCGTCACCGTGCCTACATGACTGATTTCGTGCGCGATGCGCGATCGGGCGGCTGCTCGGCCGGCGTCCCGCCAACCAATCTCGGTTTTCGGCTTGTGCGCGACGACGGTGGCCGGCGCCCGCTGCGCCGCCTTCTCGCCAAGGCGCATCGACTCGGGCTCGGTGCATAGCGTCCTGTCGGCCAGGTTCGGGCCCGTTGAGAAATCCTTGACCCGATTAGCCGAAAGCTCAGTACGGCGCACAGTGTGACGCGATCGCCTTCACCCCCCGACTCCGCAGAGCAACACCACCTTCTGTGGACGCTACCGACGGTGTGTCCAGAGGATTCTACGAAGTTATGTGAGCGACACGCAAAGCCATTGTGGCCATGGAGCGAGCCGCCACTCCTCACGTGGCTCGAGCGCCATTTTCCGAAATAGCGATCATCCACCCGTTTCGTATTTGCCTTCGCGGGTTTTGGTCCCTTGTGTCGGCCGATGCTTTCGGCGCGCCCGAAGATAACGTACCCATTTGTCTATCGCTCTTCCTGCATCCTCCAGCGCCTTATGTTCCAAGCGCTAACGCTTAGGAAAGGCCTTCAAGGGCTTCACGGGAGACTTATCACCTACCAGCCAGATATGGCCGAAAGGGTCGACGAAACCTCCCTGCCTGTGGATACCCCAGGGTCTTTCGTGGTCCTTGATATCATCAAGACTACCTTTTGCCCCGGCTTGCAGGGCACGTGCGATGAAGGCGTCCGGAGAATCGCAGAACACCTCTACTCTTGCCGAGGCCATGCCCAACCTTAGCGGAGTGTCCCAGCCGTTCCCGGCCGGTTCACCCAACAAAAATGGGGCGTCTGCGATTCGCAGAGCCGCGACCCCTCCCAGGCTCCATAGCTCAACAGCGCCAAGCGCGCGCCGATACCACTCCGCTGCCGTCGGCACGTGCGAAACCGCGAGCATTACCGACAGCGCCAAGCATTTATTCTCATCGGACACTTTGGCGGCCATGCTTTCTGCTCGCTCCATCTCTGACGCAATGAGCGTCGAAAGCGCAAGTTCGGCGCAAAAGTCAGCTCCGACGCGACAGTGGGGCCAGGAGAATGCCACTCCGGAAACGCAGCCCGTGACCCGAACAGTCCTCCGCCGCCCGGGTCGCGGCCTCGCCCAGTGTGCGGGTGTGCCCAACCGGGCGAGTGCGGTAGCGGGCATGAACATGTTCGCCTTCATCTCCACAGCAGTTTGCTGCATCGAAATCGTCGACCTCAAACCATAGCAGGACGCCGTTGCCGTGAGGGACGTTCAACCTCAAATCGGTGCAACTCAACGACCATGCGACCCCTGCCAACCGTGGCCAAATGGTAAGTGAAGCGACATAATATTGCCCCATGGTAACTAAGATAATAGCCACAATTGTAATAGATTAAACGCTCTTGCCTCAGTTAGAGGTATCACCCGATACTACCGGCCCATGTCATGGTCAAAAGCACATGTTTGGCCTTGTCGCCGGTTGGCAGGTCGGGAATGACAAGCAAAACCAACGGAAGGAAGTACGTTTTGAGAAATCAAAACACGATGCATCGTCGTTCGCGATTGCTGCCCTCACGCAGCGCTCGCGTGCATGCTCGCGACACAACCTATTAGACCGCGGTAAGCTCGCGCCCCCGCCAAGGGTCGGTTGCGGTCCCAGCCCGGCGAGCAGCTCGGTTCCGACGGAGTGGCTGAAGGAGCCCTTCGTCCGTGTGGGCAATAATCGGGCAAACCAGGAGCTGAAATCGCGCACGCGACAACGGCTGCACTGCACGAGTTGGCTGGGACAGACGGACAGCTCCGCGGAGCGCGGCGGGAGGTCGGCCCAATCGGTCTGCCAACGTGCAAAGGCTTTGAGATCATGATCCGAAGAATCGCCAACGTACCACGCGGGGGTTGCAAATTGACATGTCTGACAGAAACTGACTCATTCTTAATTTGAGAAATGTGGTGCCGCTCCTTACCCTCGTTCACTGCCACCTGGACGACGTCATGATCATTCGGTCGGGCTTATGCTGCCAGCGGATGCGGATGGAGAAGCGTCGAAGTGCGTTTGGTAGTGATGACGGTGCCGCTTTCACAGCCATCGCGGCCGATTCTGTTGAAACCTTAAGCGTGCTCGCGCTGGCGCGGAGAATGACTGGGATGGCTCACCCCGAATTCGGCCATAGTGGCGCCTTTGCGCATCCAGCAAGTTTCGCTCAATGTTTGCAGCTCTGGGGTCGCGGTCGCTGTGTGCCGCAATCGCGTAGCGTCGCGGCACCGGTTCTTCAGGCGAGCCTCGTCGACGAGCCCTACGCATACACTGAGCTTCCAGCGGGCCCCGACCGGGTGAAGCCGGCGCTGGTGACACTGGCGCACTGCTTTTAGCTTGACGGTCTAGCGACGCACAGAACGCATCGGGGTATCATAGTGATCCGAGCCTACCTCAACCGCTTATCAGTTGCAGTCCCGGAATACGAAGTCCACGACACGTTTGTGCGTTTTGCTGAGCGCGCGCTCCGCGACCGGCGTTCGCGGTTGCTGTTTGAGCGTATGGCATCGCGCTCCCAGATCCGGCATCGATGGTCATGTCTCGCACCCGCCGCTCCCGGCTCCAATGAAAAGCTTGACGCCGATGGCTTCTATACCCTCGGAAGTTTTCCCTCTACGGCAACGCGGATGCAACGCTACGAACGAGACGCACCGCTGTTGGCCGCAAAGGCCGTCGAGCGCCTTGATCTCGGTGAAGCTGCTCAGCGCATCACGCATCTCATCGTCACGTCCTGCACGGGCTTGTCGGCGCCTGGCATCGATTTTGAGGTAATGCGCCGCTGTAACCTTAGCCCATCAATCGAACGCAATTTCCTTGGTTTCATGGGTTGCAACGCTGCCATCAACGCTCTCAAGCTGGCGCGCCACATTGTTCGCTCGACGCCAGACGCCAAGGTCGTCGTTGTCTGCGTCGAGCTGTGCACACTTCACTTGCAGGAATCGGAAGACATCGAGCGATTGCTGACCTTTCTGCTTTTCGCCGACGGCTGCGCCGCAGCGCTGATCAGTGCGGAGCCGAGCGGATTTGCTCTCGACCGGTTTCATGCCGAAGTGATGCCGGAGGCTGCTGGGCACATCACCTGGACCATTCGTGACTGCGGCTTTGATATGCTGCTCTCCGGCGAAGTCCCCACCGCCATCGGCGCGACGCTGCGTTGCGGATCCGACCGCGTGCTGTCGGGTGCGTCGCCCAGCGAGATCGCCCTCTGGGCCGTCCATCCGGGCGGTCGTACGGTCCTTGACGCCGTCGAAGGGGCGTTCGACCTCGACCCGTCAGCGCTCGCCATCTCGCGAGCGGTGCTGCGCGATTATGGAAATATGTCCTCGCCGACAGTGCTCTTCGCGCTCGAAGCGATGATGCGGCAGAAGCCGCCGCCGGGCGCGCGCGGCTGCGCCATGGCATTCGGACCGGGCCTCACGAGTGAAACCATGCTGTTCAGCGCGGCGTGACACGACATAGAGAAAGCGCCACGCTGAAAGCTCGTACGGTGTGCTTGGTAAACCCGCTCTGCCGTTGGAGCGCCGAAGCCCTATGACAGACACAGTCCATGCGCTGGTGATCGGTGGCGGCATCGCTGGGGGCGCCGTCGCCACACACCTCGCGCGTGCAGGGTACGAGGTCGTCCTGATCGAACGAAAGGCCAAACCACACGATAAAGTCTGCGGCGAGTTCATAAGCGGTGAGGCTGTATACTATCTTTGCGGCCTCGGCATTGATCTTGCGGCGCTTGGCGCCGTTCCGATTTCGTCTGTAACTGTCCATACACCGCGCGCCGCGGTCGGCTGCCGACTTCCGTTTGCGGCCGCCAGCATCTCGCGTCGCCTGCTGGACGAAGGCATTCTCCGGCAGGCGGCGGCCGGCGGCGCCGAGCTCAGGCGCGGTCGCGCTGTCCGATCGTTGCAGCGCCTTGACGAACGATGGATCGTGGAGCTCGATGACGGCAGCAAAATTGCAGCCCGGGACGCCTTTCTCGCCACCGGGAAGTTTGATCTCCGGGGATGGAAACGGCCCCCCGGCCATCAGAACGATCTCATCGCCTTCAAGCTGCACTGGCGCGTGGCTGCTGCGTCGATGAACGCCCTTGGTCCCTGCGTTGAGTTGTTCCTTTTTCCCGGCGGCTACGCAGGGATCGAACCTGTTGAGAACGGCATCCTCAATCTCTGCCTCGTCATCCGAGCGCGTCATTTTGCGGAGCTGGGCGGCAGATGGGAGCTGCTGCTTTCAATGTTGCGTGCGAATTTCTCGCGGCTTCATCAGGCGCTCGCAGGCAGGCAGGCGTGCTGGAACCGCCCGCTCGCAGTCGCCTCGAACCCTTATGGCTTCGTGCAAAGCCGCGGCGATGGGCCCTGGCGGCTTGGCGACCAAGCGGCCGTGATTCCATCCTTCTCGGGCGACGGCATCGCGATCGCGCTTCATTCCGCCCGGATGGCGGCCGATTATTATATCTCGGGCAGACCCAGTTCCGAGTTTCAATCGGATCTTGCAGGGGATGTCACAGGCCAGGTTCGCAGGGCGACGCTGCTTTCACGATTGCTGGTACAACCGAAGGGGCAGGTCGTTGCCATGGCATTCGCGCAAATGGCGCCCGGTCTCGTCCGCCAGATCGGCCGGGGAACACGTATTCCTCGCCGCCGGCTGCGCGACGAGAATCACGAGATCGGACCATAGCCAATGTGTTCCAGGCCCGGGCGGGATGAATAGCGCGACGACGTTCCGGCCCCTTCGCGTTGCGACGAGTCGAGTGGCAAACAACGCCGCAACCGCAAAGACCCCATCCCCAGCACGGAGCTGAGCAGACACCAATCGCAAAGCTGCGATTGCTCAACGTGCGCAGTTGACCAGCGGCCCGTTGGCGATTGCAAGGTCGGCAGCCAGGGGCGGCGCCGTCTGCGGGTGCTTCCTTCATGGTGATTTCAGCCGCCGCAAGGGCGCCCGGCAGCAAGGAGCCATATCCAATAATGGGCCATCAATACCCGCGTGGCCTTTCGGATAGTGTCAGCGCCGGTTCATCTAAAACGGTTCATTTAAAACTAGCGGGTTGAATTGTAGATGATTTCCTGGACCATAGGTGGTGATCCGGCTGATGCCCCGGCAACTTTCGAATGGTCGGTGGGGAGGTCGTTGACCACCTCAACATCAAGGACGTCATGAACATGCCAACGCGCATGATGGCTGTCCACACTGTCGTCGTGACGAAATCAGGTTCTGACGGGTCAGCCGCAGGCCTCGCCAAGTCACCGCAGTCGCCCAATTAGGAAACGAAAGAAAAACCACCGAAGCGACGCATCGGTGGAGGAAATACCCGCTTCGGCAATGCGCTGCTCCCATTCGGCGTATGTCAGTGAACGCGCGACGGATATCT
Organism: Xanthobacteraceae bacterium; assembly: GCA_030043175.1. The sequence goes on from JASHYD010000407.1 coordinate 6,663, forward strand.
GGCCGTCATGGGTGATCATCGGGTGAAACCGCCCAAGGCGGCTGGCGAGTCCGATAAAGTGATAAAGGAAACGGCTCCTCTGAAGGTCGCAGACGGCCCAACCGCACCGAGCCGTTCTTTCCATCAGCCGAAGGAATTCAGTGATCTCATAGTCCGAGAGGTGATGGGTGACTAGGCTACTGATGATGAGATCAATCGGCGTTGTCGAAGCCAGTTCGAAAATGTTCACAGCCTGGAAGTCGATTCGATCTGCGGGATCGGTCGCCGCCCGCGCGATGCGAATCGTTTCGGGATTGAGGTCGACGCCGAGAAGGTTGAGGTTCACTCTTCGCCGCTGCGACCAACGCCGGATCGCGCGCAGCAGATCGCCGTATCCGCAACCGACGTCAACTAGCGTCAACCGCGCTCCGTTCCCGGCTGCCCGGACCGCATGACCGAGCCACCGCAGAAGCGGATAGTGACCGAGGAAGATTCGATTGAAGATCGCCAGGTCGCGCAAAACCCGCTCGAGATCGGCCGGACTTACATCAGCTCCATCCAGCCACTCGGCCTCATCGCGACGATGCGTGAGGTCAAGGGAAGGCCGCACCGAACGGGGTGATGGAAACCAATCTGGGTAACGCACATTCATGGCTTTTTCCCGATTAGCGCCCCGTAAACGAATGTCTTTGATCTGTAGCCAGCCCTCATTGCTGCGAAGCCTTCCAAAAACGCAACAAAGTCCTTTCCGCGCGCTGCTGCGAATTTCCACAACGCCGGATTCCGGATGAGCTCGATCGCCAAGTCCCACGTCTTCACAACGTGGGCGCTTAAATCCTCGAAGAGTGTGACGGTAAGCCCTACCTCGTTCATGTAATCGACATAGGCGCTTGGCGCGTCGAGACTTGGCACCAGCATCGCCCGTTCGATCGGTTCCAGGAATTGGCGTTCCTGTGCGGCCGTCGTCGTCGGCGACTTGAACCAGTCGGCAATCACCAATTGCCCTCCGTGTTCAAGGACACGCGCCATCGACCGAATAGAGTCTCGTCTGTTGCTGAGGTGTGAAATGGCCTCAACCGACCAGACCACGTCGAAACGGTCTTCCATGTCGAGCGCTTCAGCATCCATCTCCATCAGTTGCACATCGACCCTCTGTTCTCGTGCCAAAGCATTACCGATTGCAACCTGAACCGGCGAAATCGTTATCCCGGTCGTGCGGGCACCAAGAATTTTGCTCAGGAAGATCGCTGACCCGCCCAAGCCGCAGCCGACGTCGAGAATACGACAGCCGTTTTTGATATTTGCACGTGCGATCAATTCCTTTATCAACTGCTCTTGTGCGTCCTCTTTCGTCTCTGTTCCATTCTTCCAATAACCATGGTGGATATGTACTCCCCAAATATCCCTATAAAACGGACTGAGTTCGTCATAATGCTGCACGATCCGATCTTTCAGGAGCATGGACTTGCTACCTCAATCTACCCAACCGATGATCGAGCATGGGTTGCGAAGCGACGATGCACCGTAATGCACGAACGGCTGCGACCTTTCGCGACATAACACCAGCGGTGTCGATAAAACCTGGCTACGGGTGCGAATGATTGTCCTCTCCAACGATGCCATTGCAACTTATTAATAATTCAGATTCTGACACTCACGTCAGCCTTTGACACCCAAGTGTCAGACGATGCGCGGTCGCTGCTTTGCCGATCGCGAGGCTCCGCGATCCGCCGATGGACAGGCAGGTGCGGCTCGCAGTCGACGCCGCCAGGCGGATAAAGTCCCAGCGCACCAGAGCCGGGGAAACTTCAGTGAATCTTCGAGTTAGTGTAGGAGGTAACAGGGGCAAAAGGATGGCGGCGTCAACTACAAGATTCCCAAAAAGGGGCGCGGGTCGGCCTCGCAAAGCGTTTGCGCCTAACCGCTACTACTTTTGCACTTACAAAAAGCATAGTTCGGCGGATTCGCGGCAAAACAACGATTTCGCAAGCCGCTTGCTTCTGGATCGAGCGTATCGAGAGGCGAACTGACATAAGGCCTCGCAGTGCTTAGCGGCGGCGACTAACGCCCGTCCGCGATCCCATCGAAGGAGCCGCATGACTGACGCTCGGCTACCAATTCCGAACGACGATGTCCGCAACCTAATTATTTTGTAAGTGCGAAAACGTTCCACGCTGTTTACCGTCATCACGTTGAGCGATGAGTAGAAGCAACGGATCGGCTATTCACCGGCGCAACGACGGCGACTTTGACCGCACTTTATTGACCCCGGCTTGGCCGCCATCACATCGCACGCGTACAGCCGATAGGTGGCCGCCTTTACCGCTACCTGGCTTTCTCAACCGGCCGATCAATGATCCGCTTAAAACCGTGCGTTCGGCGACGGCGCGTGCCGGCACGACAATCGACAAAGTCGAATTGAAATGATCAAGCTTACCGAGCCCGCCATTTGCCGCAGCACCGAGCTCCGGCCGTTGGCCCGCCGGATGACATAAGTAACCCAATTAGTGCGCCCCGGTCTCAAAGCTCGGCAGCAAACCAATGCTAAGTTTAGTTATCCGCCACGGGACCGCTCACGAAGTCGCGGGCATTGGCGCGGGTTCCCAACCGACCTTGGCAAGTCGATCCACGAGGAAGGTGAGTATCACTGCCTCGTCGGGGCGCGACTGTGCCCGAAATGGAAAAAACCAGGTGAGCAAAAGGTTGGAAAACTAGAAGCAAGGTAGCGCGCGACAGGGCGCACCGGGATAGGTATTACGGCCGTTGATCATGGCTTCGATCCGCCCGGCGGGGTGGATGCCGCATCACCGGGATGATCGCCGGCCTTGAGAGCGCGGGTTTCCTTGATGGCGACTACGAACGGCCGCCCCGCAATTGCGCCGCCGAACTCATCGGTAATAGGCAGCGGCGTGCAGCGCTTGAGCATCTCAAGGGCAGCGGCTTGATAAGCGGCTCTCACCTTCTCGGGAGCTTCATGCGTCACGTAAGTGAATCGCGGATCGGCCAGAAGCTCGCCGTCGCGTTTGAAAGCAAGCTTGAGGCTGAGCTGCATTCCGGCCTGCGCGTCGTCCTCGGGTGGCAGTTCCAGGCATTTTGAGAGCAATGGAGCGAGCTCATTGAGCCGGTCGACAAGGTGGTCGCGATCGAGCGGCTCGGGCGGACCGGCATGGCCCTCCACCTTCAATAGCGGGACCTGATTGAGCGGAAGCAACAGCTCGGGGGTGCAATCCGGGCGGCTGAACACCCCGCAGGAATACGGGGTGAAAGGATGGCGGCGAAACACGCTGCCGAAATACGGCGTACATGGATGATGGCTGAGGACGCTGCACACCGCCCGCGCCGGTTCGGGTACCGCGATCGATGCAACCACTGCAGATGCCGCGCCCACCAATAACAGGGGGATTGCGTTTGCCCACCCTCCCCTAAAGCGGGAGGAATCACAGCTTCGATCCATGCTGCACCCACCACAAAATCCCAAGAAAATCAGCGGTTAGGCGGCCAAAGCCTCCCCTTTCCCCCAGTGCTCGACCCGAACAGACCACGATTTTCCCCCAAAAACTGGGCAAAATAAGGGGAAAGAGTTCGCTGAGTGTTCTCGTGGCCAATCCCATTGGCCAGGTCCGCCCATCTATCAAGCAAAAGGCCGCACCGGGGAGAACCGTGCCAACTTGGCGCCGAGCGCGCAAAGTGTGTCGACGGGGTCTACCGGAGCCTGGCCCGTGCCGCGTCTGGATCAAGGTCCACAATCGCCCCATCGCCATGCACCGGGACCGGAGCGAGAATTGGAACAGATGATCCGGGTCGGACCCGGCCGCAGTGGCGTGTTCCTCGACCTATCAGTCGGAAGAAAGTAGCCGCCGTCATCGCCAGCCGGATCGAACTCGCGGGCGATACGGCGGGCATCGCCAAGAAACCGGAACCGCCAAAGCCGATGAGATGGAGCGTCTGCAAGATCGCCACCAAGGCCGTCGGGCTGGGAGAGATCGAGGCGACGAATGAGGCCGCGGCCCATTCGAGAGGGCCGCTTCAAGCAGCCTGGCTGACTTGCGCTTAACGACTGCCCAGGGACCCCAACACCCGGCGCGACGGCACTCGGCGGATGGAAACGCGGGTCCACGACGCTGTGCTATGTCCACGCCAACGTCCACAAGGACTGGATTGATATTCAGCGAAGACCAAACCGCAAAGGGTATGACCTTCGATGAGGTAGTCGCTTATAAAGCGGCTGGGCAGACTCCAGAAAAGACAAGAGTGAAAATCGTACAAGAAACAATAAAATAAGAGTAAATCAATGATGATTTAAAGTAGGATAGATGATGATCATCGATATGATACTAATCGCGAATACACTAATGGGATAGGACCTATTCCTCTGGTTAGAGCAGTACAAGAGCAATAGGCACGTACAAGGAGGGAATAACCATGAAGGCTAGGGCTTTATCTCCAGCAATAGCACTACTGTTGTCGCCCACTGCGTCTTCTCAGATTGCGTCGCCTCCTCCATCTTTCAGACTAATCATGGGCACTGTTGTCATCGGTATTATACCGAAACAAAACACTATGCCGCTGTGTATAGCGCCGACATGCGCTGGTCGAATTGGATATGTATTCATCGTGGTATGTGGTGGGAGACAAATAAAAAGTGGCCTAGTGCCTTTTATTCTTTATGAGGCCATAATTGCAGGCATCCAGCGATGGCGGCTCAGCAATCTGTGAAAAGTAGTAGAAACTCTTCCAACGGGTCACTGACTATCCTCTATCGGGATCTGAGAGATGATCGGCAGGGACGAATACCCAGAGAGAAACAATCGCCAAGCCACCAGACATGATGCTGCGAGGTATCCAGAAAGCCCCACTAAGCTGAACAGACTAAATCATATTCCCAGTACAAGGAGCAGAGGACAAGCGACTTAATCGCGCTACAAGCTATTGAGTTCTAAATGGAAATTGGCTAGCAAGCGCTGAACCTGCCGCCTCCCTATGACGCGAGGGTTGGACCGCCCCAGGCGGTCCAGATGGAGGTCGCCGCCGCGCATCCAAGCGACGCAGCGTATGCGGCACTGCTGCCACTTCCTCCAGCCCCGCGGCCGCGGGCCCAACCTCCCCTCAAGGGGGAGGTAAAGGCTTGCGTGCTAGCTGGTTTTACTCGCCCGCTCCGCGTCCACGGTTCATTTGGCGTCCGCCGCTACCCTAACCGTGACCATGCGATCGGGATCCGAGACCGTCCCGTTATTGGCCTGGCTGCCTTTCTTGAGTTTATCCACGGCGTCCATCCCGGAAAGCACTTCGCCGATGACGGTGTATTTGCCGGTCAAGAAGTCGCCGTCACCATACATGATAAAGAACTGACTGTTGGCCGAATTGGGGTCGTTGGTGCGCGCCATGCCGACGATGCCGCGCTTGAACGGAACCTGCGAGAACTCTGCGCGCAGGTTGGGATATTTCGAGCCGCCGGTGCCGTTGCCGTTTT
>JASHYD010000033.1 GCA_030043175.1 Xanthobacteraceae bacterium
GCCCCGCTGCGCGGCTTCGGGGCTTGACGACCATCCCCACCCTTGAGTTTTCGGCTGCCGTTCGTTGAATGCCGCTCCATGCCTGCGACACCACATCTGGCAGCAACGCATCGCAGTTCGGCAGGCACCGCGGGCTGTCCACCCACAGCTCAACAAGAAATACGGTTGCATATCAATGAGATTCAACTTTCAACCACTCACTCAAGAGTCAAAAGAAGCCAAGATACAGATTTTAGGGGCTCACTCAGAAGCATTTTTCGGCAGGTCGTCTTGGCCGGTCCCATGCTTTCAAACGTCCGTACGCACGCCGCTTGCGGCACCGCGCGAGGGGGCGGATTTCGACCACGCTTGACCGGCATCTGGGCGCCGCGTATGGCGTCTTCGTTACGTCCGGGGGCGTTAACACGAGTCGCGGGAGATCTTCTCATGTACACGAAAACCATGTCGGCCGTCGCGGCCGCAGTCTTGTTCTCACTCGTCGCCATCGATGGCGCCGCCGCTGAGGGCGGCTGTGGGCCGGGCTTTCATCGCAACGAATTCGGACGATGCCGCCCGAACCGTCCTATCGTGGTTGTTCCTGGCGCGCCCGTTGTCGTTGCCCCGGCTGCTCCGGTTGTGGTTGCCCCAGCTCCGGTCGTTTGCGGCGCCGGCTACCGCTGGCATCCGCGCTTCCGTCGCTGCGTCGTTCTCTGAACCGGCCACGACAACGAACTAAATCTGGTTTCACGCGAACTCGGAGCACCGCCTTTCGGCGGGCCCCTTTTTTGCTCGATCAAGCCGACACTATGATGGTGCCACCGGGCTGGCTATGGCCCGCCTACTGATTGGCGCGTAGGAAAATCGCGGGTGCGTCCGGAGCGGCCGCTGCAGCCACATTAGAAGGCTTCTCGGCGGCCATGGCTGCGGCCGTGCTATCGTTCGCTTGCGGTCGCACCTCGCGCGAAGCCCGTGCGCACGGTCCCGGCTCTCGGTTCCTTTTCGGCACAAAGCCCGAGGGTCGGGACCGCCATTGCCGGCGCTGGCCGGGCCATCGCCAAGCCCGCAGTGGCCCCGTTCAGCGCCGCATCGCGATGATGGCCAACTCGGCGGCCATCCATAACGCCGCATAGCCGACGGCGAACTCGGTAACGAACCGGGCTACTGTCCACATCGCGGCTCTGCCTCCCGAAACGCTTGCTCGAGGGCTATCGTAGAAGCGTTTGCCGGCCAAAAGCACCTCACACAGCGTGCGGTAGCCATGCAACATTGCACGGCTATCCAGGCAGCTCCACCCCACGCAGCAAGCCAACGCCAGCCGCTACGCGGCGTCCCAGTTAGCCAAGGCACCCCGACCCAGCTTCGTCGGGTTATGACGTAGTTAAGGGCCTCCAACGAGGGACCTCGTGATGCTATCGTCATTGCGGTGCGCGATGGCTGTCCCCTGCAACAGCCATCCGCCACCTTCGTTGAAGCTTCCTGCCTCCGAGGATTTCCACATGACCAGCCGCTTTCCCGAGCCGTGGCGGCTCGCCGAATTCCCAAACGGATTTGCCGTCTATGACGCCACTGACCGGCATCTCGGCTTCTTCTATGGCCGGACCGACCCGAACATGCCAGGAGACGGCTTCCTGACGATCGACGACGCGCGACAGATTGCGGCCGATTTCGCAATGCTGCCGGAACTACTCAACCAGATTTCGGGGCGACGCGAGACACCAACCACGAATCGCCGCTCTATCTCGTTTGAGCCGGAGGGACGGAGTTCTGGGCAAATGCTACGTCGGCCAAGCGATCCACGCTCCATTCGGACGAAATTCTTGATTCTGATCGCTGTCGCTTCACTACCTGCAGGCTATCTCTTCCTTGAGGATTCTGATCACCCAGTCAGCGGTGCGGTCGTTTCGCAAGTCACGACCAACAGACTATCAGCGGAATTTTCGCCCCTACAGGAAGCTAAGGCTTTCTCGTCTAAGGCCACTGGCATCACGATCGAGAGCCGCATCGAGCCTGAGGCCATGGGCAGCACGGTCGAGACCCCCATCGAGGTTAGGGCTCAGACCACGCCATTCCAGCCGACGGAGAATGGGATTGAGGCGAGACCGCCAGAGACATTGCCACAAAGGGAAGTCCTGTACGTTACGCCGAACCAGGATGCTTCTACTTGCTTTCCCTCGGCTTCGGCTGTGCGCCGGAACTACCCGGAAACACGGCCTTCATGGACCTTGAGAGCGCCTGGCCACGAGGGTACTAGATGCTGGTACCCTACAAAGCGAACCGCCCCCGATACCAAGGAGGGAGACGCTCCTAGCAACGGAAAAACTTGACGCCTCCAGGTAGAGGCGGCCTTTGGGTCGCCCGGCTTATTTTCAGGGTCACCGCTGCTCCCCCACCGAAGCGCTTGGCAAAAGCCTCCGCAACTTCCGGTTTGGCAAGCAGAGCACCACGAAGTCACCGGTCATCTCCGTATCGCCATCGGCCTTTTATCCGACACGTGAGGACCATTGGCGTCAGTCTCACGCAGCAAGCCAACGTCGGCCGTAGCGGGCGTGTTCCTCCGATTGTCGGCCAGAAAGCGAACCACTGAGTCAGCGGCTGCAAGCCCAAATCAAGGAGATGGTGGCGAACAGGCACAACCCGACTCCCGCCGCCGCCCAGGACACCCCGACAGAAACCAAGGTGCCGATCAGCGCGACGCAGGCAAGTAGGGGTAAGACCGTCATCGGACATCTCTCCAAAGTGCCACCGCGTCGGCGCCACGGATGATCCCGTTTTCACGGATTGTCGGTTATGGACGCGACTCTGCGTGAACTCGTTGGTTTGACGGTTACCAAGCTCGATCACCTCGCGGTTGATTGCCTATTCCAAATCTCGCTGCGTTCCCGCTGCACCGCGATGCTGGCGGGATTGCGGCCCTGAATCCAGACGCGGCACGGGCCGGATTGGTAGGCGCCATCGACCTTCTTCGATACGATGCCCTCAGCGCCAAGCCGGCAAGCATGGTCAAAAACGGTAGGGCCATTCTCGGCGATGTGTTCGTTGAGCAGGATGCCGGCCTTGGCATCGCGCAGGAGCCACGCCAGCGTTGCCTTCCGGTTTAGGAACGGGCGACGGCGCAGATCCTCGCCATCATGCTCGATCAGGTCGAAGGCGTAGAGGATTGCGGTTCGAGCGGCCTCACGACGGGACAACTCCTCGAACCGTGACAAACCGTCCGGCCCGAGCACAACCGCCTCGCCGTCGATTGTGAAGCTCTTGGCATTGATCCCCTCGGCGGCAGCGGGCGATGCCGCCAGTTGCTCAGTCATAGGCGTTGCGGCTATAGAGGCGCACTGGGGGGCCATTCCGGTGGACGATCATCCGGTAGCCGTCATGTTTGATCTCGTGAACCCAATCGGGACCGGAAGGCGGTTTTGGAGCTTTGACCGGTTGAGCAGGGACGACGAACCCGGCCGGAAGAGGATTGATTTTCATTGCCGGGAGAACATAGGCCGACGCGGTGCCGGCAACAACGAACTATCGGGGTACCCAACTTGCGCCCGCCGGTTTTGCGGCCGAGTGCCATGGCCGTCTACTCGGATTTCCTACGGTCTAAATTTCGACCATCGACGGATCGTAGCGGAATGTCGCGCCGCCGAGATACGGCGTGATCGATCCAACATCCGCAATGTTGTCGATCTTGACTCGGAGCAACACGAATTGCCCCTCCTCCAAAGGCGAATTAATGTCGACAGACTTGCTTATATAGGGAAGCGCCGTGAGTCCTTCGATTCAAATTCGCCGGGAGATGCTGCAATATCGATCAGGGCAGGGCGAGCGACACCGCCGCCGCCAGATCCAGCAAACGGGGCTTTTGTCCGTCGAAATAGGCGAAGCGCAGGCGCTTGCGGCGCGAGACCATACGCGCCGGCAGCGGATCGTAGCGGAATGTCGCGCCGCCGAGATGCGGCGTAATCGATCCAACATCCGCAATGTTGTCGATCTCGACCCGGAGTAACACGAGCTTGGCCCCATCGGCTGCCGTACCTTCGAACGGTACGCGCGCGAGCCGCAGGAAGCTCGTGGCGTCGCTCGTGAGCAGAAAACCTTCTACGAACGCGGCCTCGACCAGATCGAGATCGGTCTCAGCACGCTGCTGGCCGTCCCCCATGGGGGGTGCAGCATCGCGGTGGGGCGTCTGCCATTGCGTGGGCCGCTTCGGCTCGCTCGTGCGATTGTGGCCGGCGCCGGGGCGCTTCGCACCGATCGCCCCGCCACCGCTATTCACATGATCATGTCCGCCATGCATGCCCATCTCCTCAGTACGCCACCGGTTTGTCGATCAGGTGCTTGTGCGCGCCGAGCTTGCCATGCGCGACCAGTGAGCCCAGCGTCTCGACCACGACCCGCACGCCGACCAGCGCCGTGATGTCGGAGGTGTCGTAGGGCGGGGAAACCTCGACCACTTCGAGGCCGCAAATGCCCTCCGCCGCCACTAGGCCGAGCAGTTTCAAGGCCTCGCGCGGCAGGAAGCCGCCGGGCTCCGGCCAGCCGGTGCCGGGAACGAAACCACAATCGAGCGAATCCACGTCGAACGAGATGTAGACCGCGTCGGCATCCTTCCAGGCGAGTCTCGAGCGCGATCTCGGCGGATTTCTCCAGGCCGAGCTTCTCGATGTCCTCGATGGTCAACACGTTGGTGCCGCGCTTGCGCGCCTCCTGCACGCCGTAGCGCGGCACTTGCCAGCCGCCGATGCCGAGCTGCACGAGATTGGTGGCCGGCACGTTGGGAAGATTGGGCGCCGCGGCGCTTCGAACAGACCGCAGAAACGAGTTCGACGCACACGATGACTTGAAGACATAAGATGATGCTCCTGTGTCCGCCGTTATTTCCCGACAGCGTGCGTAGATATTAGGGTTAGCCCTGGTCAGCGTCGACTCAATCCACCAGCCTCAGGAGTCGCGGCAGATACATCGCGATGTCCGGGACGTAAGTGATGATGAGCATGGTCACCGTCAGGATGGCGATCATCGGCAGGATCGGCTTGATCACCGTCTCGAGCGGCGTGTTGCCGACCGCGCAGGCGGTGAACAGCACGTTGCCAACCGGCGGACACGCGAGATGGAGGGCCACGTTGCATTCGACCAGGATCCCGAAATGAATCGGTTCGATGCCACGCGCAATGGCCATGGGCGTCAAGATCGGGATCAGGATCAGGATTGCGGGAACAGTGTCCATGCACGTCCCGATCGCATAGAAGGTGATCTGGACGAAGAGGAGAAACAGGATCTTGCCGGGCGCAAGGGAATCGAGCAATCGCCCAAGCTCGTGCGGCACCTGGAAGATAGTGAGAGCATAGCCAAGCATGGCGGCCATCCCGATCACCAGCAGCACCATCCCGCTGAGCTCGATCGTGGTTCGGAAGATTCCCAGGAATTGGGCGAAGGTGATCGAGCGGTACACGACGCAGGCCAGAAAGAGGCCGTAGAACAGCGCGACCGATGCCGCCTCGGTGGGCGTGAACACACCGCCGAGTATTCCGCCCAGGATGATCACGATCATGAAAAGAGCCGGGATCGCCTTGAAGAAGGCCAGAGCGGCTTGCCTTAACGAGAATGGGATCGTCACATTGCCGTAGCCGCGGCGGCGCGAGAGATAGACGACGAGCCCCATGAGGCCGAGACCGTTGACGCATGCGGGAAGAATACCGGCCGAGAAAAGGCCAGGGATCGACATGTTGCCGACGATGCCGATAAGGATGAGATCATTGGTCGGCGGAATCAGGGTGCCGGTGGCGCCGGCAGTCGCAAGAAGCGCGACACTGAACGGTAATGGATAGCCTTGCTGCCGGAGCGTCGGGAGCGTCACCTTGCCGATGGCGGCAGCGTCAGCCGATGAGGAGCCGGAAATCCCGTGAAACACCATGGCGGACGCGACGATCGACGCGCCCATTCCGCCGCGTCCACGCCCGATTGTGAGCATCGCCAGGTCCATGAGAATCTTCGCGATGCCGCCTTCGGCGAGGAGGCCGCCGGTAAAGACGAAGAGTGGGATCGCCAGAAAGTTGAAGGAGCTGATCGCAACGAACATCTGCTCGATGAGGGCCGGCAGCACGTCGAACCCGTCCGGGCCCAGCACGATGCCGATCATGGCGGAGGCGCCGAGCACGAACGCGATCGGCACCCCGAGGTACATCAGGATCAGCCAGGCAATCCCGATCGCGATCGGCATGAAATCCTCAATCCGATGGGGTCGATGAGGGCTCGACGGACGGGGACATCACGGTCTCGCCGCGGAGCGCGCGATAGATTTCTTCCTCGCGCGCCTCCTTCACGCTGAAGCGCCGACCCGTAAAGACCGACAGGACTGCGTCCGCAACGTCGAGGACATACATCGTCAGGATCGCTCCGACCCCGACCGGAATACCGGCCCAGGGAAAACGCATGTTGATTTCCGAGCCCGTCGACGTCTGGTTCGCCACAATATCCAGATAGCCGATGCCTTGCTTCAGCAAAACGGACAGGAAGACGATGACTGCAACGTTGAGCGCCTGCCGAATGAGCCAGCGCGTCCGCTCATTGAAGCCGATGAGACCCCAGCGGATGGCGAAGTGGACGCCTTTCCGGGCGCCGACGGCCGCTGCGAGCAAGCCGTACCAGACTAGGATGAACTGGGCGACCTCTTCGGTCCAGGCGGTCGGAGCTTGGATGACGTAGCGGATAAGAACCTCGAAGAACACGCTCGACGCCATGACGCAGAGCAGTATTCCACAGATCACGATCAGCGCATTTTCGATCCAACGGCCAAGCTCCGCGAGATAGAATTGGATCTGAACGAGGATCATTGCAGCAGCTCGCTCAAGCAGAGCGGCGGTTCACGGCTCGCCCCGCCGCGACGCTCGGTCGGGTCAGCACGCATGAAGTGGTCTCGCAGTATCACGAAAATGCGCGCACCTGTTCGATGAGATCGGCACCAATCCGGTCGGCCGCCTCCTTGTAGACAGCTTCCATCTTGTCGGAGAAGGCCTTTGGATTCTCCGTCTCGAACACCCGCAGTCCGCGCTCCTGCATGAAAGCAAGCGCGCTCTTCTCGCCCGATCATTAACGGCGTCTCGTGCAGAACGAACAGCCAATCGGACCGTTTGGCATTGGCAACGAGCTCGTCGACGCTGATTTGCCGGTCGAGATAAGGACACACGGTGACATCCGCGGCTTCGCGGAGGATGTCGAGCGCCACTTCCGGGATCGGCTGTACAACAAAGACCTTCGGCTTCATGCAAATGACCTCAGCTTGGTAGTGTTGCGGCTCTCAGCGAATCCGCAGTGAATATTGAGGACCTGCTCAAGGAGCCCGCTCAACGCGCAGCGAGGCTGCGCGCCTGCTCGACGATGTCCGATCCGGCCGTTGGGCGGCTTCATTGTAAATGGCGTCCATCTTGTCGGAGAAGGCCTTGGGGTCCTCCATGGGAAAGATCTGGATCCCCTCTTCCTCCAAGGGGTGAGGTTGCTCTTCTGGCTCTTAAGCACCTCCTCGACCTGGGCGTCGACGGCCGGTTGGCCGGCCATTCGCACGACGGCTTGGTCCTCAAGGCTGAGCTTGTCCATGAACTTCTTCGATACGATCGGTATGCTTAAGACGCAGTAGTGGTTCGTGAGTGTCATGTAATTCGTGACCTGGTAAATGAGGTCCACGGGCGACGTGCTGCCACAATGAGCCCGGTTTGCACGGACGTGTACAACGCATTGAATTCCACGACGGTCGGGATTCCCCCGAAGGTTAGTATGGCGTCGCGTTGCATCTTGCTCGGCTCGACGGTAATCTTGAGGCTGGCAATATCCGCCGGCGTTTTCACCGGGCGCCTGCTGTTCCACAGGTTCCGCGATCCATCGGTGGCGCAGCCCAATACCTCGCAGCCGAATGCCTCGTTGATCTTCTGCTTGAGACGTGCACCGACCGGGCCATTGGAGAATCGAAGGACCTGCTTGACGTCCCTTGTAGAGGAACGGGAGATTGAACACGTCGACCTCGGCAACGGCAGTGCTGAGGAAATCGAATTGGTCATCGGCTTGTTGCTGCCAAGCTGGGAATCCGGAAAGATCTCAACCTCGATGCGGCCGGAGGTGCGGCTTTGCACGAGCTCCTTCAGCACCAGGGCGGACTTGATGTGAGGAGCGCCGATCGGGCTGTCGCTGCCAAACCGCATGGTGATGGGTGCACCCGAAGGCTGTGAGGCCGGCCCGACCGTGAGACTGCTCTTGAGGCCGCTCCTGCGCGTGAATGGCCGGCGCAACGCCTCCACTTTGATTTTGGGCTGACGAATGATCCGCTTGATCGAAATCGAACCACGCTCCCGTTGAATTGACGCCACCGCAACGCTGTCAGCCAGCAATTAGGATGGAGCGGCGCGCTTGCGGAGCCCATCGGCGGCATCGGGCGCAAGGCGGTGAAAGTCCAGATACGCGGTCATTGCGAGCACCCCGACGACCCAGAATGCGATCTGGAAATCGCGACCGGTCACGGCATCGACAGTGGGGTGCAACAGGCCGCCCAGGCGCAGCGAAACCGCTGCGATCGCGATTCCGAGCCCGCTCCCCATCTGGTTCATCATGCTGAACAGCGTATTGGCGCCGCTCATCCGGGGCTGCGGCACATCGGCGAATGCCAGCGTGTTGAGCGTCGTGTACTGCATCGACCGCGCAAGCCCGCTGATGAAGAGCAGCGGCACGATCACGGCCTTGGGAGTGCTAGGTGTGAGCAGGCTGCATCCGAAGATGGTCGCAATCGCAATGCAACCGTTGGCCAGCAGCGTCGTCTTGAAGCCGAGCCAGTTGAGCACGCTGCTGGTCGCAGGCTTCATCCCGAGATTGCCGGCGAACAGAGCCAGCAACAGGAGCCCGGAAGCGAACGGATCGAGGCCGAAAACGAGCTGGAACAGGAGCGGGAGCAGGAACGGCAGCGCCGCGATGGCAGCCCGGAATGCAATGCCGCCGCGCACCCCGATCATGAAGGTCGGCACCCGGAATGGCTGCAGGTCGATCAGTGGGTGCTTACTGCGCAGCATGTGCCGAATGGTCAAAGCGCCGATGCCAAGGCTCAGGGCCACCATGAATCCGCCCGCGGTGGCGCTCAGGTGTCCTCGTCCGAGCGATTCGAGACTGTAAACCAATCCGGCGCTCGCGAGCCCGGTCATCGCAAACCCCAACCAATCGAACGGTCCCCGGCCGTCGCCGCGCACGTTCGGGATCAGCGCGAGCGCGAGCGTGACGGCGATCAGGCCAAGCGGGACGTTCAGCAGGAAGATCCAACGCCAGGAGGCATAGGTGGTGATCAGGCCGCCAAGCGGCGGCCCAAGGATTGGCGCGGACAAGGCCGGCCAGGTCAGATAGGCGATCGCTCGCATCAGGTGCTGCTTCTCGGCGTTGCGCAGTACTATCAGGCGCCCGGTCGGAACCATCATGGCGCCGCCCACGCCTTGCAGCACGCGCGCGGCGATGAACTGCCAAAGCTCCTGACTCAATCCGCAAAGAATCGACGCGAAGGTGAAGACCACGATGGCGGACGTGAAGACGGTGCGGCCTCCGAACTTGTCGGCCACCCATCCGCTCGCCGGAATGAAGACTGCCAGCGTGAGCAGATAGGCCGACATGCCGACATTAAGATCGACCGCCGCAACGGCGAACGAACTCGCCATCTGCGGCAGCGCGGTCGCAATCACGGTACCGTCAAGCTGCTCCATGAACATGGAACCGGCGACCAGAAGCGCGATCATCCTGGCTTGTCGTTGCATTTCGTTCATGGAGAACTCTGGGATGGAATCACGCGCGGGCATTGGTCAGGCGTCTGCATAGATTTCAGGATTGAGCAGCGATGCGCGCCCGCCCCGCATCATCTCGACCATGCCACGTGCGACCATGACCCCCTTGCCGCCGCGCACGTCCCAGGTTGCGCCGCCGTTGTGAGGCGCAAGGATGACATTGTCGAGCTTGCAGAGCTCCTCCGGGACCCAAGGCTCGGTTGAGGGCGAGTGATCGTCGATATAGGGCTCGTTCCAATAGACATCGAGTGCAGCGCCGCCGATCCGCTTCTCCTGCAGCGCCCGGATCAGCTCGGGCTCGTCCACGATCCGGCCCCGCCCCGTGTTGATCAAATAGGCCTTTGGCTTCATCAGGCCGAATTCACGCTTGCCGAACAGCTTGTGCGTGCTCGGGTTGTAATCGCAGGCGATGCAGATGAAATCGCTTCGCCGGATCAGGTCATCGAGCTGAGGCACCCACTCGACGTCGAGCTCCTTTTCCCGGGCAACCGGCAAGCGGGTCCGCTTGGTGTAGAGCGTATGCATCTCGAAGGCCTTGATGCGGGGCGCCATGATCTCGGCAACCTTGCCCAAACCGATCAGGCCCACCGTTTTCCCCGGGCAGCCGATGCCCATCAAGGCCATAGTCTGCTCCTGGCGAAACTTGCCGCAGCGCGTGTAGCGATCGGAATCGACCAGACGGTACGCCAGCCCGAGCACCATGGCCATGGTCAGATCGGCGGTCGCGCGCGACACCGTGGGCGAGAGCTTGGGATCGCCTATGACGATCGGGATCCTGCGGGCGTTGGCGACTTCCATGTCGATGTGCGGGGTTGACGAAGCGAACGAGCCGATCCCCTTGAGATTCGGATTGGCATTGATCACCTCAGCGGTCACGCTCGTTTCATGCATGACCAGCAGCCAATCGGCTCGCGCCGCAGCCGTGGCCAGCTCGTCAACGCTAATCTGCCGGTCCATGTAGGGATAGACCGACACGTCGGCGGCCTCCCGCAGCACATCCAGCGCCGCCTCCGGGATCGGTTGCACGACAAAGACTTTCGGTCGCATGAGGCACCCTCCCTCCTTTGATTTCGCCCGGCTGCGCCGTCCTGACGAGATGATCGGGCGGCGGAGTTCCGGCGGGCGCGGCATCATTGTCATCCGCCGGCTGGACCTCCGCAATGTCCGCCATTGTCAGTGGTGCCCTGATGCTCGAGGATGCGACCAATCAACCCGCTCGCCTAGAAATTCCTGCAGGGCTGGGAGGGACGCCAGCCAACAATCTCAAACGACATTCAAGAGTTTGGCGGCGAGACGGCTGCGCCGCAAATCCTTTTTGGCATTTTAACAGCGCAGAAATTGCCTTTGCTGCGTCGACTTGCAGATGGCGGGTGGGCGCGCCCACTCAACCACGGATCCGATTGTATCAAAGCTACCAAGCCTTGACCCAGGCAGTGCACATATTGGCGCGTTTTTTGCGTGTTACGGTCAGTGGGGGATCGCGAAGCTCGTGATTTGGTCGACAATACGTCGCCCCAGCAATGGGAGGTGATGCGAAAATGAACCGACAGATCAATTTTCGAGCACAAACAAACGTCCGTTCATTCACGCGCAGGAGCACACTCAAGGGTGGGTTGGCACTCGGGGCCGGCGTCGCGGTCGGCCCGTTCGCAATCATCGGAAGGGCTTCGGCCGCACCGATTAGGATGCGCTTCGGCAGCGACAGTCCGATCGGGGCGCCTCACACCAAATCCGCCCTAGTGATGAAGGAACTGATCGAAAGCCGCACAGCCGGGCGAGTCCAGGTCACGGTCTTCCCGGACGGTCAGCTCGGCGGCAACACGGCGATGACAAATTCCATCAAGGCCGGGACGCTCGACGCGGTCGTCACCGCGGTGTCGATCATCAGCCCAGCCGTTCCCGAGATCGATGTGTTCAGCCTTCCGTTCCTCTATCAAGACGCCGTGGAGGCACTTCGAGTCGCTAACGGTTCGTTCGGCGCCAAGCTGGTGCCGAAGGTCAATGCAGCCTTCGGCTGCGAGGTCATAGGGTTCACCACGGACGGCGTGACGGAGCTTTACACCAAAACGCATCAGGTCAAGAAGCCGGAGGACATCGTCGGCCTCAAGGTCGGGGTCGCGAGCAGCAAGATCCAGCGTGACACGATGCTGGCATTCGGCGCCATTCCAACCGTATTGGATATCACGGCGAACTACACGTCGCTGCAGACAGGCCTCATCAACAGCACGGCGAAGACCCGTCCGGACGTGATCCAGCTGAAGATCTATCAGGTCGTCAAGTACCTGACACTCGCCAGCCTCTACAGCATGCCGAATCTGCTGATGGTCTCGAAGAAGTTCCTGGACAAGCTGACGCCGCAGGATCG
>JASHYD010000408.1 GCA_030043175.1 Xanthobacteraceae bacterium
GCCGATAAGCTGCGCTATCACAAAATCATCATCATGACCGACGCCGACGTGGACGGCGCCCACATCCGCACCCTGCTGCTGACTTTCTTCTATCGCCAGATGCGCGAGATCATCGATCGCGGCCATCTCTTCATCGCCCAGCCGCCGCTCTATAAGGTCACGCGCGGCAGGTCCGAGCAGTATCTCAAGCACGACCGGGCGCTCGAGGACTACCTCATCGCCGGCGGCCTTGAGGGGGCCGTGCTGGGCTCACCGATCGGCGGCGAAAGGGCGGGCGAAGACCTGCGCCGGGTTGTCGAAGAGGCGCGCATCATCCGCAATATTCTGGCCGGGCTGCACAGCCGCTACAACCGCCAGGTGATCGAGCAGGCCGCCATTCTTGGGGTGCTCAGCGCAAGCATTTTCGGCGACTCCGGAAAGGCCGCCGCCGCCGCACCCTATATTGCGCGGCGGCTCGATGCGCTTTCCGAGGAAACCGAGCGTGGTTGGGTCGGCACCTTCCTGGAGGGCGAGGGTTTCCGCTTCGAGCGCACCGTTCGCGGCGTTAAGGATGTCGCGATGATCGATCACGCGCTGCTCGGTTCGGCTGATGCCCGCAAGCTTGACGAATTTGCGCCCTCCCTGCAGGAGAACTATCCGCGTGCCGGCGTGCTGCGTCGCAAGGGCGAGGAAATCCCGGTCCATGGTCCGGTCAGCCTGTTCGAAGCGGTGACCGCGATGGGCCGCAAGAACGTCACGCTTCAGCGCTACAAGGGCCTCGGCGAGATGAATCCGGGCCAGTTGTGGGAGACCACGCTCGATACCAATGCCCGTTCGCTGCTGCAGGTGAAGATCAAGGAGGCCGATGACGCCGACGACATCTTCACCAAGTTGATGGGCGATGTGGTCGAGCCGCGCCGCGAATTCATCCAGGAGAATGCGCTGGCGGCGAGTGTTGATGTGTGAACGCGCGCCGTAAGCAGCAAGGCTCGCATTTGTGGGCGAGCAACCCTGCGGCCCCCGATCGTCCGGCCTCGATCGATCACCACCACCCCAAAGGGTGTGCGCATGAACCCTTGTTGCGGCGCGTAGCGCTGCGCCCGCGTGCTGTGTTAGCCTGAGCCGGCACGCGTATTCATGGGAGGAGCCGTCACGTGACGACGCTTGCGCGTATGGTCGCCGCTTTGGCGCTGCCTTTCGTGTTTGCCGCGGCGCATGCCGAGGAAGCTCAGGATTTTCCGTTGCGCACCGTCAGGCTGGTGGTTCCGGCCTCGCCGGGGGGACCGATCGACGCCGTGGCGCGCATTGTGGCGGACGCACTTAAGACGGTGTGGCCGACGGCAGTCGTGGTCGAGAATCGCGCCGGCGCCGGCACGTCCACCGGCGCCGCGTTCGTGGCCGCAGCGCCGCCGGATGGCTACACGCTGCTTGTCATGCCGGATTCCATTACCGTGAATCCCTACCTTTATCCCAACGTCAATCCCGATCCCCTGAAGAGCTTCGAGCCGATTGCTCTCATCGCAACGGCAACCCAGCTTCTCGTCGTACGGCCAGACCTCGGCGTCGCCGACTTCAATCAGTTCCTCGACTATGCCCGGCACAGGGGCAGCGACGTCAACATGGCATCCGCCGGCACCGCGACGCTGAGCCATCTCACCGAGGTGCTCCTTGAGCAGCGCACCAACATCGCCACGACGCATATTCCTTTCAAGGGTGCGGCGCCTGCATTGACCGCGCTGCTCGGCGCCCATGTGGACGCCATGTGGGTGATGCCGGCCCCGGCCGTGCCCCATCTCAGGTCCGGTAAGCTTTTGGGGATTGCCGTCACCTCGGCTGCCCGCGATCCGAGCCTGCCGGACATTCCGACTGTCGAGGAATCCGGCATCGCGGATTTTCGCGTCGACAATTGGCAGGGCCTGTTCGCTCCGGCCGGAACCCCCAAACCGATCGTCGAGAAGATCGGTCGCGCGGTAACCGACGCGATCAAGACGCCCGAGGTCAAGGCCCGGATGGCAGCAATCGGCTTCGAACCGCGCGGCGACGGGCCGGATGCTGTCGTCGACATCATTCGCACCAGCCTACCGAAATGGGCCGACGTCATCCGCCGCAGCGGCCTTAAGCTGTCAGAGTGAAGGTCGCCTGTCAGATCGTGACAGTTATTGCGACACCACAGCCGATCTTCTCTTCGCCCCCGCGGTGCGTTCTGGCGCATCGACGCCGCAACGCACCAGCACCATGTTGCCGTAACGGCTCGCGACCTCAGGATCGACCCATTTCAGGATCATCACCCGGCCGTCGAAGCTGACAACTTCACGGTCCTCGGTGGGGGCGAGAGAAGTGCCCGGGCCCAGATAGGTCTTGCCTTCCGGGCTGCCCTTGAGGGTCATTTCCTGCTTCTGGGAATTGTCGTGCCCGTACATCATGACGCCGCCCGATGCGGACGCCTCGATTGGGTAGGGGTTCGAGCATTGCCCCTTCGCGGCGGCCTCGGTGCGCATGCGATCCTGCTCGCGGTGATATGCTGCCAGGCCCCAGCGTCCGACGATCTCTTCGGAATGTACGCTGGGCGGAATGACCGGCGGAGGCGGCGGCGGCGCGGCCGCCGCGGGCGCAAATGGATTGCTGCCGAAGGAACTGCAGCCGGCGAGCATCGGCAGGCCAATCAACAGGACGACCGCAGGCAGCAGGGGGCGGCTCAATCGGGCCATCTTGATGTTCTCCTCGCAAGAAATCGCGGCCACATTGCGCGGCCGTGGCAGCGAGCGCAAGCCCGCTAACGCGGAAGTTGACTAATACCCTTTGCTCGCCACCCGCGGGTCAATCTCCCCTTGGGAGGATTACCGGATCAGACGGTGCGGCGCCAGCACGCTGCCGCCCGCACCAAACCATCAGCAAAATGGCTCCAACATGGCAAGGTTATTTAAGGCGTTGATATGTGGGGCGCCGCTTGCGTGACGTTTATGCTGCCAATGACCTTGGGGTCGGCAAAGTCCGAGCAGGTCTTATGGCCGGCCGCGTGAATGCCAGCCATCGCACAAACATCGTCCATTTCGCCCGCATCGCCCGTGACCCCGATGGCCCCAATGACCTCCCCGGCAGTATCCCGAATGAGCTGACCGCCCGCCTCCAGGAACATCGGCCCGTCGGCCAAATCCATCAGATTCTCCATAAACACCGGCTTCTCGCGCTGCTTCTGCAGCACGAGACGCGACGGGCGCCCCATCGACAGGGACGCGTAGGCTTTGCCATAGGCGATCTCGAACCGCAGCATGGCGCACCCGTCCTGCTTGAGGGCCGCCTTGAGCCGGCCGCCCGCATCGAGGATCACAGCGGTCAGGGGCCGCAACTTGTGCGACTGCGCAGCTGCAAAGCATCCGTTGATGATCGTCATGGCTTCATCGAGGGTGATTGCGCGCATTCCGGTTCCCTTCATGTAACCACGAGCTGCTATTGTGGTCCAATATACGCAATGAATGCGTGAAACAGGGAGGTGTCAAATGCCGGGGGCGGCGCAAACGATCGCAAGCAGGATCGTCGCGGCGATGTCAAAATGGGTGGAGCAACCGCTCCCCCTTCCCCTCTTCCCACGCCAGCGCGCAAGGCAAGCGAGGAGGCGGACGGCGATGCGGTTCGCCGCTCTGTTATCGGTCCTTGCCGCTGCAACGGCTCGAGCAGACGCTGCCGACATCATCACTTTGCGGGTCAACACGTTTCCGAACGCAAAGGCTTTGCCTGTTCATGTCGGGATAGCCAAAGGCATGTTCGCGAAGTACGGGCTTGCTGTCGAGGTGGAGAGCACCGAAAGCTCGCAACGCCAGCGCGATGGCCTCGCGGCCGGCCGCTTTCAGATCGCTCACGCGGCCCTCGACAATGCGGTCGCCATGGTCGAAGTGGCCAAACGCGACGTCATCATTGTATCGGGCGGCGACAGCGGAATGAACGAGTTCTTCGTTCGGCCCGAGATTTCCTCATTTACGGACCTGCGCGGCAAGACCGTCGTGGTTGATGCGCCTGATACCGCTTACGCGCTGCAGGCCAAGAAGCTTATGTTGCAGCACGGGCTGCGCGAGGGGGCCGATTACACGATCAAGCCGGTCGGCGCCGTCGCCTTAAGATACAAAGCAATGATCGCCGACAATTCCAATGCGGCCGCAATTCTCAATCTGCCCTTTACGGTCGAAGCGGCGGGCCGCGGTTTCAAGAGCCTCGGCGGCCTCGTCGACCTGCTCGGTCCCTATCAGGCGGCCGGCGCCTTCGTGATGCGCGAGTGGGCGCGCGACAACGCCGACGCGCTGACACGCTATCTCGCCGCCTACGTGCAGGCGCTGCGTTGGATTCGCGACCGCAACAACCGGACCGAGGCGGTGAATCTCCTGGTCGGCAACCTCAAGCTCGACCGCAATATCGCGGAGCGCACCTACGATCTCTTGGTGGTTCCGACCTCGGGCTTCACGCCCGACGCCAAGTTCGACGTGGAGGGATTCCGCAACATGCTGGCGCTGCGGGCCGAGATCGCGGGCACGCCTCCTGCCGACCCGCCTGCGCATGGCCAGGGCAAAGAGCGGCAAGCGCCCCTCGGACGCTATGTCGACCTGCACTATTATGACGAAGCGATAAGGCTGATAGAGCCGAGGTAAAATCGCTCAGGCTCCTTTCCGGTGAGGCCCGGATACCCTTGCGTCGCCCCGCCGGCGTGATCCGCGGTGCGCATCTTTTCGCGTGAAACGTGATTGCCCGGTGCAAGGCCGGACGGCGAACGACTCGTCGGCTTGTTGGGCCAATTGTGGGGCGTATGTCGGATGAGGCGCCCTAATGCTCCCTCCCGCCGCTACTGAGGCGGTCCGCGATCGCCAGGAGTACCATGGCGACCGCGAATGTGAGCAGGATCCCCACCACCCACGCGAGCTTCACGCTGTCGGCCTGCCGGTCGATGTCGGCAAACCATTCCAGCACATTCACCGCGGCAATCGCGACGATGGAGCCAAGCAGCTTCTGCTTGAGACCCGCGAATCCAATGCGGACCAGACCGGGCGGCCAGCGTGGGTGTTCGGCATAGTCGATCGGCGCCACGAAGTTCTCGTAGCTCGAGCAGACCACAATTACGACCAGATTAGCGGTGAGCGTGAGATCGACGAGACCAAGGAGGCCGGTGATGATCCCCGTCGAATCGGTGGCTTGGACGTGGACCACAAATTCGACGAGCTTCAAGACGAATTTGAAGATCAGGGCGGCCAGTCCGACGATCAGCCCCAACAAGAATGGCACCACCAGGTAGCGGCTGCTGAAGGCGACGAGCTCGATCCAACGGGCGATGTGGTTCATTTGGGGCGCGGCTCGCGGTCGAATGGAGAGGGTTACCGGCTGTCAGACAGTCAATTGCGCGGCGGCGATCTCTCCCACCACGAGGGCCGTCTCAGGCGATGTGCCATCGGCCAAATGCCATACCGTAAGAGTCCCGCTGGGAGTTCTGCCCACGCCAAGATCCATCCTAGCAGACGCTTGCATTGCAGTCCTGCTGCGTCAGCCACGACCACAATTCGCCGGGCAAGTCGCCTTGGCGATGTTGCTGTTCGATGGTCGGGATTACAGAAGAGGTTGGCGTAGTCGAAACCGCGCTCACCTGCACGTCCACTCGGGTCGATCGCGAGCCACCCGCGCTCTCCGAAATTAAGGATGTTGCCGTGGTGGATATCCCACACCGCGACCTCTCGCTGGCTGGCGAGGAGATCGCGGGCCGCCCCAGCCGAAACAGCCAGGATGCCGCCTTGGGTCGCGGCGGCCGGCGCCAATTGCGCGAACCATTGCGCCACAGGGAGGATCGGTCTGGTTCGCGGAGCATGCGGCTTCGTGACAACCGCGCAGATTCGGCTTGCCTCATCGTCGCGGCCGCGCTGTACGAAATCGGCGAGCGAAGCTTTGCCTTCTGCGCGTTCCAATAGGATTGCCTCACCGTCAGTGGCCAGGACACGGGCTCCGCCCTCACCGCGCCACCAGGCCATGAGCCCATTGCCGGCCTTCTCCTCGGCTTCCAATACCACCTTCAGCATTGCCGCCGCGCCGCGCCACCGTAGCGGCAGCAGACGACTGTTGTGCGTTGGGGTGGGATCGCCGTCAGGGGTCAATCTCCATCGCGAGAGATATTCAGCAAACATCACATTGAACTTCTAGCGTCGCAGCCCACCGATCACGGGCTGCGCTGCGGCGAACCAAGGCCAGGGTCGCGCTGCTTGGGCCTATATCATTGGCGTCACAGGCGCAAACATCACGTAGGCGAGCCATGCAGCGTCGCTGCGTCCGCCCGCTGCGGAACGAATACCGCGCCTGGCCCGGGGCATGTTCGCGATTAATTCGGCGGCAGTTGCGGGCGGCGCCGGGGCGACGAAACTTCACAGAGAGCACGTTATAGATGGGATGCGGCTGTGGCATTTCTGCTTGCTGTCGCCGGATCGCGAACGGCCGCTCGGCAGGCCGCGCGTTTCGGTTGAGAAGCCAGTTGCGGCGGGACGGCGACACGCAAGAAATGGGGCCGGCCGTGGCCGGCCCCGGTGACTAATCGATGACTTCCACGACGCGTCGGGTTCGAGGTTCCACGATCACCGCCCGATCGTTCACGACCGCATACCGGTAACCCGGCCCCACATGATACTCGCGAGGCGCCGCATAAAACGTTACGCCTCCGGGCAGCAGCGTGCCGACGCGCACCTCGTCGCGGTACCGGAACGACGGGTGGTGCTCGCGTACGATGTATTCGCGAAATTGCGGCCGCTCCTCGACGCCGAGGATGCCGCCGACGGTACCGGCTGCGGCGCCGACGGTCCCACCGACAATCGCGCCGAGAGGGCCAGCCGCTCTTTCGCCCGCAGCCGCGCCCTCCTCGGCTCCACGGACGGTTCCTTGTGCGTGCGCGGCCAATGGCAAGCTCGCGACAACGAAGGCGGCAACTGGAAGGAATTTAATCTTCATGATCTCTCCTTCTGAATTGGACCACCCCGCCCGCATGCATATGCCACCAAATGTGATTGCCTTGACACAAAGTGTGGCAGGGCGCCGCGCCTCAGGATTGGCGCATCGCCCGCCCCGGGGTCCGCCGACCAGGCAAAAATCCGTGCGAAGCTAAAGACTTAGTCACTTTGCCTCTGTCCGGCTTCGCGCTGGGTAGCAAAGTCGGCTGACGGGCTTTCGATGGACTCGTCGCATCCGCCCGACCCCGGCGTTCCGGCCGGCCTAATGGGGTCAGCCCACCCTGCTGGTCACTTGCCAATCAGGAAATCGAGAAAGAAGGTCTTGGGCGGAGGTGGGGTCGCCGGAGGCGGCGGGGCGGCCGCGCTGAGCGCGCGCTCCCCGGCCGGCGGGGGCAAAGGACCGTAGTTTTCTTGGCCCAGCGAGGGGCGCGGCGCATTAGCCGGAGGCGGGGTGATCTCTCCGCTCGGCGGCGGCGGGTCGAGTGGACCCTTGCGGCCGCAACCGGTGAGCGCAAGCGCTGCGGTCATGACGGCCACCAGGGCCAGCCGCGGTGATCGGCCGACGGATTGCTTCACTTGCACCCCACCTGTCCCCGAAAATCCGTGCACAAGCCTGGCACAATACCAGATCGGCGGGCCGACGCGAGCATTGCTTGCATCAACTCACAAATCCCTCTGTTTTCGGTGATTTTTCCTGTCATCCAGTCGTGACAACCACTTCCTTGCCTGGGTTCGGACATTTTTCGGGGCGGTGCCGCCGAAGCTCGTGCGGCTCGCGACCGAGCGCTCGACCGATAACACCCGCAGCGCATCCATGGTGATTCGCGGCTCGATCACCTGCATGGCCGGAAGGGGCAGCCGATCAAGCGTGACCCCTGCCTTCTCGGCCGCCGCCACAATCCGGCCAGTGACATGGTGCGCGTCGCGGAACGGCATTTTCAGGTTCTGCACCAACCAGTCGGCAAGATCGGTCGCGGTTGCATAACCGAGGCCGGCGGCGGCACGCATGCGCTCGACGTCGGGCCTCATGTCCCGCACCATTCCGGTCATGGCGGCAAGGCAGAGCGAGAGGGCCGCCAGTGCATCCATGGCGCCTTCCTTGTCCTCCTGCATGTCCTTCTGGTAGGCGAGCGGTAGCCCCTTCATCACCATCAGCAGGGCATCGAGCGCGCCTGCGATGCGGCCGGCCTTGGCCCGTACGAGTTCGGCCGCATCCGGATTGCGCTTCTGCGGCATGATCGAGGAGCCGGTGGTGAATTTGTCGGACAGCTTGAGAAAGCCGATGAGCGGCGATGTCCACAGCACGATCTCTTCGGCGAAGCGCGACAGATGAATCGCGGCGATTGCCGCCCCCGCGAGTGTTTCCAGGACGAAGTCACGATCAGATACCGCGTCGAGCGAATTCGCGGCCGGCCGGTCGAAACCGAGCTTCTTTGCTGTCATGGCCCGGTCGAGCCGGAACGAGGTGCCGGCCAGCGCCGCGGCGCCGAGCGGACACTCATTGAGGCGCTTGCGGGCGTCTGTGAAGCGGCCCCGGTCCCGTGCGGCCATTTCCACATAGGCGAGGAGATGGTGACCGAAGCTAACGGGCTGCGCGGTCTGCAGATGCGTAAAGCCCGGCATCACGGTTGCGGCATGCGCCAGCGCCTGTTCGGCCAGGGCGCGCTGATAGGCCGCAAGGCTTGCGTCGATACCGTCGATGGCATCGCGCACCCACAGGCGGAAATCGGTCGCAACCTGATCGTTGCGCGAGCGGGCAGTGTGCAGCCGCCCGGCTGCCGGGCCGATCAGCTCGGCAAGACGTGACTCGACATTCATATGGATGTCTTCAAGCTCGCGCTTGAAATCGAATTTGCCTGTCTCGATCTCTGACAGGATCGTGTCGAGACCTCGAGCGATGCTTTGCGCGTCCTGCGCCGCGATGACGCCCTGTTCCTGGAGCATCTCGGCATGGGCGCGGCTTGCAGCAATGTCCTGGCGAAACAGCTTGCGGTCCACGTCAATGGAGGTGTTTATTTCGGCCATAACGGCATCGGGCTCGGCGCTGAAGCGGCCGCCCCACATCTTGTTGCTCATAACGGACACATCACAGTTGTGAAGAAACGGCTAAGATCATGACGGATCAACCCGAACACACCTTACCCGACCCTCCCGTGCAAGAGGGTGAGGCCAGGATGGCGACCCGGAAACGGCCGCTGGCGCTGGTTGCGGCGATCGTCGGGCTCGGCGCCCTTGCGGCGGTATACGGCGTCGTGGGCGCTGCGCGCAACGTGGGCGAACCCGCGTGCGGGTCGGCGCTCGACCTTGCGCGGCGCATGGAACCGCTCGCCCATGGTGAGGTCGCCGCCGTCAAAATCGCGGACGAGGCCCGCAAGCTGCCGGACCTGGCCTTCCGCGACGCTTCTGGCCAGCCGAAATCGCTCGCCGACTGGCGCGGCCGCACCGTTCTGCTCAATCTGTGGGCGACGTGGTGCATCCCCTGCCGCAGGGAAATGCCGGCGCTCGACGCTCTGCAGGACAAGCTCGGCGCGGCGGAGTTCGAGGTGGTCGCGGTCAACATCGATACCCGCAATCTGGACAAGCCGAAAAGCTGGCTACGGGAGGTCGGGGTCGACCATCTTGCGTACTATTCGGACGCCAATGCGAAGGTCTTCCAGGACCTCAAGGCAGTCGGCAGGGCGATCGGCATGCCGACAACGCTGATCGTCGACCCGAACGGATGTGAGCTAGCTTCGCTTGCTGGGCCTGCCGAGTGGGCAAGCGATGACGGTGTCAAGCTCGTGGGCGCCGCCCTCGGGCACTAGCCGCTCGCTTCGGCCAATCGATGGAGCGGGCGCCGCCAAAGGCCACAACGACCATTGTCCGATTAGGGACGATGTGGCTTAGGGACGATGGGCGCGACCACAGCTTCGAAAGCCGTGATGAAACCCGCTGAGGGCGCCTTTGATGTCATGAGCGTCTCGCGAATAACTGACAAGCACCGGGGTACCGCCGAGAATATCTTCCTCAGAGCGAAGCAACGGACGATTGTTCATGGAACAGCACCCTTTGGACCACAACGATCCGTTATCGGGGCTGAGATGGCGACCTGTGCGCCGCAATTCCTTGCGTCAATTTTTCCCGTTGCGGCGGTCTGCGAGGGCAGGCCATGAGAATTGTGGGAGCCAAACGTCGCAAGACCGCAGTTGTGGTCTCCCATCGCTCTTCTGATCGGGTCATTCCGCAGCGCGCGGGTCCGGCGCCCGATGATCGCTTCCGGCCGAGGCCGGAACTCAGGCCGGAACGTGATGGAGAGCCCGCGTCCTTGAATGGGGGCACCAGCGTTAGATTCAAGAACACGAGCTTCGTTCGGGAGAAGACGAAGCGAGGCGAGACACCGTGCAAGCACTCTTCATCGGCCAGACCTACATTGACGTTACGTTCCTGACCGACCGGCTACCGACCGGCGACGAAAAACACGTGGCCTCGTCTTATGCGGTATCATTCGGCGGTAACGCCGTCACGGCGGCATTTTGCTGTGCCAAACTTTCGATTGTTCCTGACCTCATCGCCTCCCTGGCGGATGATTGGCTTGGCCGCATGTTTCTCGACATGGCGGCGAAGTACGCAATTCCGATTCATCCGCGAAAGGTTGCGTCGTCTTCATTGTCGTTCATCATGCCGAAAGACGGCAGACGGGCGATCGTACGTTGCCGCGATAGCGGCTACCTCAACCCATTTCCTGCACTCGATCTCACCGGCTGCCGCGTGCTTCACGTCGACGGTCATCAGCCCGACGCGGCGATTCATTACGCCAAACAGTGCCGGGCGGCCGGAATCCTGACGTCGCTTGATGGTGGCGGACTGCGCTCCAACACCCATGAGCTGCTGGCCTTCGTCGACGTGGCCATCGTCGCCGAGCGGCTGTGCGAGCAGATGCGGCTCACCCCTGCGGAGATGCTCGAGTACCTTAAAGCGCGAGGCTGTCGCATCGGCGGCGTCACATCGGGCGAGCGGGGCCTGCTCTGGTATGATGAGAAGGGCGCGGTCCGCTTGATGACCGCGCTCCCGGTGCCGCAGCATCAGATCTTGGACACCAGCGGCGCCGGAGACGTTTTTCACGGCGCCTATGTGTACTCCTACTTGTCCAAACCAGACCAAACTTGGGACGAACACCTGCGGTTCGCGCGGGCCGCCGCCGCGCACAAGATCCAGTACCTCGGCAATGAGTCGGGTCTGCCGACATGTGCCGACATCGAGGCGGTACGGCGCAGATTTGGCGAGCCGCCGTAGCCCCCTGCAACAGCCCCGCGAGGCGTGCAATCCCCTTCCTGGGGAGGGCGACCCCGCCGTCTCATGGTGGCTATAAGCCTCGACGGCATCTCTGTGGCCTTGTCTGATGCGACGTCTGATGCGACCGCCATGCCGGCCGCCTCGGCGAGGCCCGCAATTGCGGTTGCGGCGCAGCTCGTCGCTTGTTGCGGTCAAGATCATGCCGGTCGAGACCGACCGCAAGGATCACGTGGGATTGCCAAACCAAGGCGGCTGGGCTGGTGGCGGCGGGTGTATTGTCGATAGGGCTCAGGAGACGGGCGCCGAACTGGGTCGACGGGAAGTCAAACTCTGTGTTCGCTGCCTCTCTCAGACGCACCGCCGCTGTCGAAATCGGCTGGCAATGGGAACACAAGCTCTGAGGCCAGGAGCGTTGTCCGCCATCTCGATATGAGCGCTGTGGAGGCGGGCCACCGCCGCGACCAGACTGAGGCCCAGCCCGTTTCCGCACCTGCGGCGGCTGCGTTCCAGCCGGTAAAAGCGCTTGAAGACCTGCTGACTTTCGTGGACCAGGGATTCCTGGGCCGTCATCGGCGATCGAAACAACGGCGCCGCCATTGTCCCGAGCGACCTGCACCCTTACGCGCCCGGCATCACGGCCGTGCTTGATCGCGTTGTTGATGAGATTCGCCACGACATCGAACAGAAGGTCTCTGTCGCCGGTCACGAGCACGGGTTCATCTGCTGCCGCACTGAGGCGCGTACCTTTTTCCTCCGCGGCGGTGTCAAACAGCTCCACCACCTCGCGGGCGATGTTGGCAAGATTCACGGTGCCAAATCCAGCCTTTCGATCGCTCGCCTCGATCTGCGAGATCCGCGTGAGCGAGGCGAGCATGCGCAGGGCGGAGTCGAGGTCAGCCAAGGTCTCGCTGATCAGCGCCTGGTCGTCCTCGCCGTCGCGCGGGCCCGCATAGGCTTTTTCCAGCCGCCTGCGCATACGGGCCAAGGGCCTCCGCAGATCATGCGCCACACTATCGGCGACCTGCTTCACCTCCCCCATCAATCCCTCAATGCGGTCAAGCATCAGATTGAGGTTGTCGGCGAGCTGATCCCATTCATCCTGGTCCCTTTCAGGGGAATTCGCCGGCCGAGGCCGCTCTGCATGATAGCCCGGCTGGTGGCGTTGATGGTTTCGATCCGCCCGACCGTGCGCTGTGTCACGATAACGCTGGTGAATCCGCCAAGGACGAACGTCAACAGGATGGTCAGCGACAGGGCGATCTCGATTTTTGCCGCGAACTCATCAAGGCCGTCGATATCCTTGCCTACCAGTAGATGATCTCCGTCCGGCAACGTCGCAAACGCTGCGCGCAACCATGGCCGGTCCGCGGCATCGGGCTTCCATTCTGGCGCATCGAAGTTGCCCCAGGCCTCGGGGCCCGCCAGCGTCGTCGGCCAGACCTTGAGATTGCCGGCAACCGGCGCTAACGAAGCATCAGCGAGCAGGTAGAGGCCGCCCTCGAAATGTTGGTCGGCGATGCGCTGCCCTATGGCGGCGATCAGCCCATCCCGTCCAGCCTGGTGGTAGGCCTGCCGCAAGGCCGCCTGCTCGGCTGCGATGGCACGATCTGATCGGCTGTGCACGTAGGATGCCGTTGACCAATAGACGTAAACGAACAGCGCCCCCACCACTGCGCTGAAGATTCCGACGCAGATAAGGCCCAGCCTCAGCGTCGACGACCGTAGCGTCTTAGTCAGCAGCAGGGATGCAAAATCCGACGCCGCGGACGGTATGAATGAGCGGATAAGCCTGCTCGCTGTCGACCTTGCGGCGGACCCGTCCGACATAGACGTCGATGACCTTGGTGTTGGGGTCAAAATGCAAATCCCATACGTGCTGCAGCAGCATTGCCCGCGGTACCACGTGACCTTCGTTGCGGACCAAGTACTCGAGAACCTGAAATTCCCGCGGCAGCAGGTCGATGTTGCGGCCGCCGCGGGTCACGGTCCGCGACATCAGGTCAATTTCAAGGTCGCCGACCCGCAGAACGGTTTCCCGCATTGTGGCGCTGCGGCGGCACAATGCCTCCACTCGCGCCAATAGTTCCGCGAAGGCGAACGGCTTTACGAGGTAGTCATCGCCGCCGGCGCGCAGGCCGCGCACCCGATCATCGATCTCGCCGAGCGCACTGATCATGAGGGCCGGCGTCGTGACGCCGCCTTCCCTCAGCCGGCGAATGATGGCGATGCCATCGAGCCCCGGAAGCATCCGATCGATGGTCATCACAGCATATTCGGGCGTTCCTGCGCGGCTCAGCCCCTCGGTGCCGTTGATGGCGAGATCGACCTGATAGCCGTTCGTTGCCAGGCACTCCACAAGCTGCTCGGCAGCTTCCGGATCGTCTTCAATGACCAGAACGCGGCGCCGACCTTCCGCCATGACAGGCACCTCCGCCAGTTCTGAGAGGAATCTGATCGCGCACTCTATCACAACGTCTCTCACCAAAAACTGACTTATTAGTCATAAACTGACCGATAAGTGATTTGCTTATTTTTATTCTCGCCACGATGCCACTGGTGCCCCTATGGTTGAAGTCGCATTCCAGGGTCTGTCAGAAAACATTAAGGCATGCCCATGAATAATCACGCCAATAAATAGACATATCCATAAATAAAACCGTATCCATAAATAACTCGGTCAATTCGTCTTTTGCGATCGCTTTGTAACGCGGTGAATCGTGCGCAGTCTCGGCCTGCCGGTTGATGTCGTGAAACTCGTGCCGATCAACCGAGGCGGCCGCGACCCAACACTCGCGTTTCCAGCACGACAAGGCACCGGCATGCTGTTCGTTGAGAACAGCCGCCATCTCCCGATAGCGCTTGTGTGCGGCGCATGGCCGCCCAGTCGGAATCATGCCATGATGATCAACCGACAGATTCCAGCCGTGTGAGTCTCGCCAGGAAAATTTTCTCTACCTGTAGAAATGATGACAGAGCTATTGATGGACAGGCCCTCAGTTTCGATTGCAAGCTTTTTCCCAGCATGAGGCGAACTGAACTTTAGCTGCGCGAATTTCAAAAGGAGCAAACATTTCGATGTGAATTACTCACCTAAAACAGCAAGCCGTCAGCCCACAATCGCCGCCGATGACGTCGTCAGCAAAATCTGCGATGGCTCTTATCGAAGCAGCGACCGATCATCCCGCTCAGTTGATCGGCCGAAGCGGGCGCATTCTTGCGGCGGCGCAGGTCCTCGGTTACGTCGTCGGCTGCGCGCAGATCAGGCGACCATGCTGCAGTGTGCGGCGCAAAACGAGTCCTTTGCGTCGCGCCGTCCGGGGCGCCATTGCGGGGACGAAATCATGACGTAAGTTGCTGTCGTTACTGCTGAATGCTAAAATCATGCTACGTGCTGACGGGACAGATGAACATCAACGACGGACCCCATCTCGAGGGCAAGCGCATCCTCCTCATCATCGGCGGAGGAATTGCAGCTTACAAGTCGCTCGACCTGATCCGTCGCCTGAGGGAGCGCGGAGCTGAGGTCCGCGTCGTGATGACGCAAGCCGCGCAGGAATTCATCAGGCCACTCTCGGCCGGCGCTATCGCGGGCGGGCGCGTTCA
>JASHYD010000409.1 GCA_030043175.1 Xanthobacteraceae bacterium
GGCGAAAGCGCCGACGCCGCCCGTGCCATGGGGTATTCTGTCAATGCCATCCGCCTGCGCGCGACCATGATCGGCGGCTTCCTTTCCGGTATCGGGGGCTCGTTTCTGTCACTTGTCTATCCGGGGAACTGGAACGAAGGTTTGTCGAGCGGACAGGGAATTACCGCGGTCGCCCTTGTCATTTTTGCCCGCTGGAACCCGATGTTCTGCTTTTGGGCGTCCTTGCTGTTCGGCGGCGCAGCTGCCCTCGGCCCTGCGCTGCAATCGGTTGGCGTGAGCCAGGGCTACTATCTATTCAATGCCGCGCCCTACATGCTGACCTTGTTGATCATGATCATCACGTGCTCGCCTAAACGTACGCTCGTCGGTGCGCCGGCGGAATTGAGCATCATCAAGTAGCAACCGCCGGTGCGCAATCGCCGAATGGGATGACCTGCATGCGCGAACGCTACGTCAAAGCCGATCCATATCCTTGGCCCTATAACGGCGACCTCCGGCCAGAGAACACCGCGCTAATCATCATCGACATGCAACACGACTTTTGCGGCATCGGCGGCTACGTCGACCGCATGGGCTACGATCTTTCGCTAACGCGCGCGCCGATTGAGCCTATCAGGCGCGTTCTCGCTGCAATGCGCGCCCGGGCGTTTCACGTCTTCCACACCCGCGAAGGGCACCGCCCCGATCTCGCTGATCTCCCCGACAACAAGCGCTGGCGGTCGCGCCGCATCGGCGCTGGCATCGGCGATCCCGGCCCCTGCGGCCGCATCCTCGTGCGAGGTGAAACCGGGTGGGATATCATTGCGGATCTCGCGCCGGCAAATAACGAACCTGTTATCGACAAGCCTGGAAAAGGTTCGTTTTGTGCCACCGATCTCGAACTGCTGCTGAAGCTACGTCGCATCGACAACATCATACTCTGCGGTATTACCACCGACGTTTGTGTCCATACCACGATGCGCGAGGCCAACGATCGGGGCTTTGAGTGCCTGTTGCTTGAGGATTGCTGTGGCGCGACCGACAAGAGCAATCACGACCATGCAATCAAGATGATCAAGATGCAGGGCGGCGTTTTCGGCGCCGTGTCCGATTCATCGACTTTGATCAGAGCAATCACATGACGGGCAAAGCTGAAATCGCGCGCGGTGCCATCGGCGTCGAAGCGGTCTCGATGACTAAGCGGTTTGGTCAATTCACTGCTCTGGACAGCGTATCGTTGAAAGCCGTTCCCGGTCGATTCCATGCTTTGTTAGGGGAGAACGGCGCCGGCAAAAGCACGTTGGTCAAGTGCATCATGGGCTATTACCAGCCGGATCAGGGTGGGATCATCATCGGCGAGCATGAGGAGGTGATCCCCAATCCGCGCGCCGCCCACGCGCTCGGCCTTGGGATGGTCTATCAGCATTTCACGCTGGTGCCAGCCATGACAGTAACGGAGAATCTGGTACTGGCGCGCGACCGGCTGCCAGCCGTTATTGACTGGCGCCAGGAGAAGAGGGACATCGAGAAGTTCCTCACGCGGATGCCATTTTGCGTACCACTCGATGCCAAAGTCTCGACCCTTTCCGCCGGCGAGCGGCAGAAATGCGAGATCCTCAAACAGCTCTATCTCGAGCGCCGCTTCCTTATTCTCGACGAGCCAACCTCGGTGCTGACGCCTGGCGAGGCCGACGAGGTACTCGGAATGCTACGCGATATGGTCATCAAGCGTGATCTCACGGTTCTTATGATCACGCATAAGTTTCGCGAAGTGATGGAGTTCGCCGACGAGGTAACCATCCTGAGGAGGGGCAAGCTTGTAGGGACAGGCGGCGTCAAGGACCTGACGGCGGATAAGATGGCTCGTGCGATGATCGGCGCCGACGAATTGACGGTTCAACCCGCCCGCTCTGGCGCATTCGGCCCGCCCCGCCTCGAAATCATAGGGTTGAATGCGCTCGACGATGGCGGCCAGCCGGCGGTCCGAGACCTGTCGCTCACCATTCATGGCGGTGAGATCGTCGGTATCGCCGGTGTCTCCGGTAATGGTCAGCGGCAGCTTGTCGAAGTGCTGGCTGGCCAGAGAGATTCCATAGGCGGGGAAATTCGCATTGGCGGCGAGCGTTATCATGCCACACGCGACGACATGCGCCGCCATAAGGTATCGTGCCTGCCCGAGGAACCGTTAAAAAATGCCTGCGTCGCGCGCATGAGTGTCGCTGACAATCTGGCCTTTCGCGAGTTCGACCGCCCGCCCTACGCTCGCGGTGGTTGGTGGCTCGAACAGTCCCAGTTCCGGGAGCGCGCGGTGCGCCGGATTGAACGCTATAAGATCAGGACACGCACCCCCGACACACCGATTGGCGAACTGTCCGGTGGCAACGTTCAGCGCACTGTGCTTGCGCGCGAGCTGGGCGGCGAGGTCGACATCATGATTGCAGCCAACCCCTGCTTCGGGCTCGACTTTGCCGCGGTCGCACAAATCCATGCCGAGATCATGGCGGTACGCAATCGCAGTGCGGCCGTGCTTCTGGTCAGTGAGGACCTAGACGAGTTGCTTGAACTCGCCGATCGAATCGTGGTGATCTTCCGAGGTCAACTGATTCACGAAGTGCGCGCAAGCGAGGCTGACCTCACCGAAATCGGCCGGCATATGGCGGGACATTAAGGCTGAGAAGCTTTCCGATCTCACATTTCCGCTTACCCGGGCGGCCCCCTCTTATGGCGGGTACGCGCGCTCCTTTGCCGCCGAGTTTAGGCATTCGCGGGACCGAGCATGACCTCCGAGTCGACTACAGTTTTGATCCGCTCGCTGGCTGATCCATCCAAAAGCGCACCTGTCGCTCGACGTGCTCGTGGGGACCGCAGGACCCTCGCCGAGATGCTTCGCTTTCAACTTGCCGACGAGATGATCCGCGGGATGCTCGCGCCTGGTACCGCCCTCGACGAGACCGAGCTTGCCCGGCGTTTCCAAGTCTCACGGACGCCAGTGCGGGAGGCCATTCGGCAGCTGGCAGCGAGCGGATTGGTGGAGTCCCGGGCGCATCGCGGGTCGGTGGTGGCATGGCCGAGCCACGATCGTCTTATCGCTATGTTCGAAGTGATGGCCGAGCTTGAAGCGCTATGTGCTGCGCTTGCAGCCGCACGCGCGACCCCGACAGAACGCCATGCGCTTGCCGCGGCTCACGAACAGTTGCGCGCCATGATCCAAAGCGGAGATCCGCAGCGTTACCATGAAATTAATGAGGCCTTTCATGCGACGATCTATGCCGGCGCCCATAACTCCTATCTGGCCGAGATCACCCTAGCGACCCGGCTACGCGTGCAGCCATTTCGCCGCGCGCAGTTCCGTAATCTCGGCCGATTGGCGAAATCGCATTTCGAGCACGATCTCGTCGTAACGGCCATCATGCGCGGTGATCGTAGAGGTGCTGCGGAGGCAATGCGCCATCACATCAAAACGGTGTGCGAGGAATATGAGGCCTATGCGCTGTCCATATCTTCGCAGGCGGAATGCTATAAGTTAACTTAGTTGCTATTTGACCTTCGGCGAATCGTCCCTGGGCGGGCGCGTCGAACGTCAGCGCCTCGCGGACCACCGCAGTGGAAAACGCACCGCAGCGCCGTCGAATTGGACGGCGCGGCGTATTGGACGCTGTCCGCCCGCTGACCGTGCTTTCCCACGGACGCGAGGGCGGCTGCGCTTAAGGTCTCGCCGTGATGCTCGTGAACGCCAACCTCGCGCATCGTCATGCGCAATTGGGCGATCCGGCGCGAACCGGCGCAGGGCCCGTGCCACTCGCGGCCCGACCGGTTGGGGGGGCTCGCGGGGCGGGGAGAATGCCTGACATGGCGCGCCCTCAATTCGCTGGCCTGTCCTAGCGACGGGAAAGGACTCCGGCACGCCGCGTTGAGACAACTCATGGCGAATAGATTAAGTTGGCAGGTTGCGAACCGGCACCGCTATGTGGCGCTACCTGTCGCTGGCGAGCAGGGATCGGAACTGTTGGACTGGTCATTTTCTACGTTCACGAGCTTTCGCGAACCTTCAATTTTTACAGGCTGAATCAGCCTCTTTCTTCTAGCTGCCTTCGCCAACCTTCGCTACAATCCGTGAGTCAAGCGTTAGTACGAACGGGAGTCAGCGGCGATGCGGGCGATTCACAAACTCACTGATCGGAAGGTCAGGAATGCTGACATCGGCCTGTGAGGCCCTTGCGCCTGCCGATGACGGCGTTTGGATTGCCATGAGATCGCGTGCAGGCAAGCCGCGTCATCGTGTTGGTATCAACACCAGCCTGTGCAGAGCCTTCTTTGATCGCCTGAGCGACCTGAGATGAGAGATTGCAGGTCCCTGTCACTTGGGTATCAGCTTCGCCAAGCAACGCCGCTCCCGCGCGCTTGAGATTATCCGGGTTATCCAGGTCGCCGAACTCGTGGCTCAGTGCTTCCATGCGACACATCTTCGCTTGCGCGGACAGGCCATGCGGGTTGCAGGCTGCATATGCGGTTGCCGGGACGCTGCCAAGCAGTAGTGCAATTGCAATCAACTGTTTCATCTAACTCCCCTCCATGTCACGCGCATCGCGGCCTTCCGGGTCAATCGGCCGTGATAGCTTTGAAGGTTTGTGGTTTATACATGAACATCCCCCTTTGAAGATATCGTCATTTCCTCTCTGTCCCGCACACCATTGCAATTAAACGGCGGACCGCAGCCTGCCGCGTGACCGGGATGTCGTCTTGTTCGATCATCCAGTTATCGAGCAAAGCAAGTTCGTGGGGTTGTAGTCTGACGACCAGGCCAAACCCAGGTGCAGGATTGCGCTTGCGTGGCTTGCCGAGGGCCGTGAGCCGCCGCTGCCGAGCTGCGATCATCCATTCGGCCTCATGAGGACAGGCGACACTCAATCTGGCGAAAACATTGACGGCCCAACGAATGAGTGGGCCGGGAGACTCAGGGAAGCCCGCTGGTGCGCTTTTCAGGAGAGTCCCTGCCCGGACAGCGGCGAGACCCCAAAACGCGCCAGCGAGTCGCTAATGACACCTGGGCGGAGCGTGCCGCAGCGACCACGCCGGGTCGCCGCGTGTAGTCGGATTTCCCTGCCCATCGCCGCCCCCC
>JASHYD010000410.1 GCA_030043175.1 Xanthobacteraceae bacterium
CGTTGTCCAGAACGCGTTGCAAGCGACCGATGTGGCCGATCGAATGCAAGGTCGTGCCACCGATCTTGCGAACGCGTTCGGCGATCGCATCGGTGGTGGCAAAGATCTGGTCGCCTTGCTCGTCAAGCAAAAGATGATAGTCGCGGAAATGTGGACCAGACATATGCCAATGAAAATTCTTCGTCTTCAGATACAGAGCGAACATGTCGGCGAGCAGGATATTCAGTGCCCCCGAAAGATCCCGTACGGCATTCGGCTTGAGGTCGCCTCGTGTGTGAAGTGGAGCGGTCCTAGTTTCCCGAACATTCATTTGCTGTCTCCTTCAGGAACATTCTCCATTGGACATCGTGGCTAGTAACAATCGGAGCGTCAGTGCGAGTCTCACAAGGTCCCATTCGGCAGCGTGTCGGTCGTGACCCGCTACGGCGCCCATCCCTTCGCGGCACGGTCCTGACCCGGTTCGGAAAGCTCTGCCGCTTTTTGGCAACGTCCTCCTCGATCAACTGATCCGCTTGTAGAGGCGATTTGGACGGAGCAGCGTTCAAGCACCGCGACCTTAAATTGTGGAAATATCAGCGCCGTATCGCGGTTGTTCGAAAGTGCAATGGCCCATGCAAGAACACCGAAGTTTGCGACTTGGGGGCTGTCAAGATTTCGGCTCCTACAAAGAATGAGAAACGAACATGATCTCTGCAGGCGGACTACAGGTCAAACGGGATAATATCGCATCGCCGAGCCAACTCTCTCCTTCCGTACAAGTCCACGCTTAATCAGCGTATTGCGCAGACCATCGGACTGTTCTCTGTTCAAGAGCCGATTGAGTTCAGAGGGCCGTATTCCCGGGTGCGTTCTGATCAACGAAAGCGCCTTTTCTAGGTCGCTGACCTCGGGGCCCTGTTTCGCTGATTTGACCGAGCGAGCTCTGTTCTTGGTTAGCTTCTGCCCGCGCGCGCCTTTCGTCCCTGTTTTGCCTGCTTGTGACCTTCGCTTCATCGCAGTCGTCCTCATACTGCCTTCCTTCACAGACGGCTCTGACGGGTCTTTCGTTCATTTTCGTGAAACGCCTGGCCGATCGACATAGTGAATCCATATTCCAGTTGTCCGGACTGATTAGTTAGCTCCGGCTTGGGATGACCGTAGGCGTAGACGGCCTTCACGGTATCGACCTGAAGGAAGGCCTCAAGCCGCTTTTCGATCTCCAGCGTGCGGTTCTTCCAATAGGCGCCGCGCAGGCCGTCCGAAACCGGGGTAAAGCAAGGGACGGCCCATTTGCAAGGCGCCGTCAACCGAAACGAAATTTCCGACCGAGCTCGATGAGTTGTGGCGCGGCACTCACCCTCGGCAGGCCCAAACCGCGACTGATGCTCTCCCTGCTCTGTGACGCCGTTGGCACCGCAGTCAACTCGGCGAGATCTCGGTGAATCTCAGCCAGCGTGCGCCCGCCATGTCGAGCCAGCGCCCGTGCGGCGTGCGAACTGCGCGCATCAGAATGCCCTCGCAATGGGTGCAGCGCAGGACCACTCCCATCGGGGCCGCGTAGAGGCGCAGCGCGCCGACCGCCGCAGTCGAGCCGCAGGCCACGCATCGGATTTGTGCGCTCGTTGCATCACGAAGAAAAATCTCCTGCAGCAGGCCCGCCACGGCATTGGCGTCGAGCACGAAACCCGAACTCGTCTCAGTCATGATGTCTATCCTCCCGAAGGCCCGAAGCGCTCGGTCTTGATGGCGGAGGGGTCGTGTCCGAGCTCGACCAAGAATCGTGACACGTCCTCCACGAACGCGGTTGGCCCACAAACGAATATCTTCGGGCCTTGCGCCGGCGGAAAACACGCTTCCGCAAGCAGTGCCCGATCGACCCTCCCGCGATGCCCGCTCCAGCCGACAGGCCGCTGACGGGTCAGCGTGTGCAGGACGCGCAAGCCTCCATCGAGCTTGCCCATTGCGTCGAGCTCGTTGGGAAAGATGATGTCATCCACGCTTCTGGACGAATAGATGAGGGTCGCAGGCGTCCCGTTCTCATGCCGCTCGCGGTGCCGCAACATCGCCATCAGTGGCGCGACGCCCGAGCCGCCGGCAATGAGACAAAGCGGTCCGCCCTTGGTCCAAACGAAATAACCGCCGATCGGCCCGCGTAGCTCGAACTGGTCGCCGATCCGTAGCTCATCGACCAGATAAGGCGAGACTTCGCCGTTCTCCAGGCGCTCCACCGTCAAGGCGAGGAACTCGCTATCCGGCGCTGAGGCGATCGAGTAGCTGCGCTGCGCCTGATATCCGTCCTCGGCGGTGAGCCGGATATCAACATGCTGGCCTGGCCGATGCCCCTGCCAGCCGCGGACGTTGAGCATCACGCTCTTCACGCGCGGCGTTTCGACGACGATGTCGCACACGCTGGCAAGCTGCCAGACGAGCCGCCGCGGCAGCGCGGCCGAAACCTCAATCGCCGTCATATCGCTGCTCTCTCCAGGGATCCCCATAGATGTGATAGCCGAGCGATTCCC
Source organism: Xanthobacteraceae bacterium (assembly GCA_030043175.1). The sequence continues at coordinate 2,499 of JASHYD010000410.1, forward strand.
AGAACCCCGGCTGATCGTGGTCCATGAAGCGCAGCTGCTGCACCCATTTCGCACTCTTCCAGAAATAGAGGTGCGGGACGAGCAGCCGGGCCGGGCCGCCATGCGCCGGAAGGATCGGCAATCCGTCATAGCGGGTCGCGATCATGGCCTTGCCGGCGACGAGATCGGCGACCGGAAGGTTCGTCGAGTAGCCGCCATGGGAGTGGGCGATGAGGTAGGGTCCGGGCGGCTCCGCAAGGCCGGCCGCCTTCAGCAAATCGTCAAAGGTCACGCCCCGCCAGGTCGTATCGAGCTTCGACCATTTGGTGACGCAATGGATATCCGTCTTAAGCGTTGTCTGGGGAAGCGCCTCGAATTGGGCCCAGTCCCAGTTGCCGACCAATGATCCTTCGGCCTGAAGGGCGAGCGTCCAGTTCGCGACCTTGAGATCGGGCGTAGGCCCTGCGGAAAGAACAGGGAAATCGGTCGTGACATACTGGCCGGGCGGCACGCGGTCCTTCGGGATTTGCTCCTGCCGTCTCGACCGAAAGCCGCGGGTGATGGGCGGGTTCATTGCCGTCTCCTTTAGGTCCGGGCAGTTTGTGCAGCGCCGGTCTCTGCTCGCCGTTTTTTGAATCTCGGTTCGCCCCGACCTTTCGCCTCTCGAACCTACCAAAGCGGCATATGTGCCGAAATGGGAGGCCGCGCTAGCCGACATCACCCCGGGGCCAAGCAGAATTGTCGAAAACGAGCTTGCGGAGGCGGCGGTTGGTTTGACGACGTCATTCCACCGGTCGCCCTGCGAGGCTGGGTTCAACAAAGCGAGGGGAAGCAGCCGCCATGGGCCAAACCCAAACGAGATCGATGGCGGAGATGAGGACGCGTGCATTTGCTGCCTCTGGCCGCCACGCCTTGATCGGGACGTCGCCGAGAGAACGAATAACCGTGATCGGACGCACATAGTCGTAGTTTCGTACGCCTGCCTCTCACCACCTTGCGCGGCAACCATCAAAGAGGCCCAGTTCTCGGAGCGTCTTCGCCATTTCGCGATTCGCGAAGTCATTTGGGCTGCTCGGCGCGGACGAACTCTCGACGCATCCATTGTGTCAACACGGATGGCTTTCACGCCACTGGGTCCTCTTGATCCAAATCAAGAAGGGCTTTCGTCTTCGACCGACCGGCTTTCTGAAAAGGACTGGTCCTCGCTCAGTTTGCCATCGCGGGCGTATCTGCGAGCCCCGCCGGCACACTATAGCGCCATCGGTTCAACCGGAAATGCCCGTTCGCTAGCGATTCGATAGATTGCGGCTATGGTCTCGGCCGCCCTTTTTCGCGTCCCGATCGGGGCACGCGTGAACAAACCGGTCGGGCCACGTGACGTGAAGGATAACTAGTGCGAGCCTCTCGTGCAGTTCTTGAGTGGGCAACCCAATCGAGGCTGGCATTAGGTCGCAGACCGCAGCGCGGCGAGCATGTCCTCGATCGCCATACGCATGCGGTAGTCCGGATCGACAAAGCGTGCGTGGACAATCCCGTCGGTGCCGATGACAAAGGTGGCGGGAATCGGGAGCAGCCAATTGTCGGTGCCCTGTGACACTGACGGATCCCATCCCGAGTTGACCATCATGCGCCTCAACTCGTCTCCGACATAAATCGCAAGGCCAAGGGACATCGCATAGCCGTTGTCCACATCCGTGAGAACTGGAAACGGCGCCTTGGCATCGGCTTTAAGGCACGCCGCGAAACTTTGGCGATCGGGCACGATTGCGGCGATGTGGCGGTGCTCGGCAGATACTTCCTCCTCAGCGCGCGCCAAAGCGTCGACGTTCATGCGACAGTAGGGGCACCAGTGCCCCCGATTGAATGCTATCGCAACCGGCCCCTCCCCAAGGAGATCATCGAGGCGGAGGAGCCGTCCTTGCTCGTCGGGCAGAAGGAACGCTGGCATTGACTCGCCCACCCTAGGTGCCGTCGCTCCGGCACCATTCTCCGAGAGGCGGCTGACCAGTGCGTCGACGGCTGCGGCGAAATCTGGACGCACACGCCTTAGCTCATCCGCAAAAGCCTGCAGACGATCGGCCAGGGGAAGCTCCAGGGTGCGGCAGCGCACGAACGAGTCTTCGAGGATGTCGTTGAGGGTACGTTCCGTGGTCAATGAGCTCTCCTCTGTTGCTTCGGCCCCATGTCGAAGCCCCAGTCAGCGGCTCGCAGCAGATTGATCAGAGTGGCACAAGCGATTGCGCGGTGTCGGCCCGCGACAGTGTAGACCGACACCTTGCGCACGAGATTGAGCTGTTTGAGGGGTATGCGGCAGAGCGCGCTCGTTTCTACTGCTCCGACGGGAATGATCGCGACTCCAAGGTCTGCTCTAAGCAAAGCCAGCAAGTCTTCTTGCGCCGCTACCCGATAGGTGGCGGTTTCGAGGATCCCATACGAGTTCAGCCAGGCTCTGAGTTCCTCGGCCATCTCACAGTCGGGATTGGTCAGGAAGGTCTCAGAAGCGAGGTCCTTGAATTCGACTGCGTTACTACCTGCCAACCGGTGCGCCCGACTGACGACGAGATCAAACGGTTCATCAAACAACGGAAAGGCATTAAGCCTCGACCACGTTTCATCGAGTGGACCGGCGATCGCCAGCTCAACCGTGCCCAATTTCAGGTATTCGGCGACCTCGGCGCCTGAGCCGCGACGCAAGTTCAGTTGAAGGCCCGGCAAGACCCGAGACAACTCCCGAAGCGTTGGTGTGAATGGCTCGAGCGGAACGGTTTGCGAGATCGCCACCGTGAGCGGCGCCGCCTCGCCCTTCCTGATAGAGGCGGCCACCATCTTCGCCGTAATGGCTGTTTCGTAGCACTGGCGCAGCATAGGGAGCATGCGGTGGCCGAGCTCCGTGAGGTGCGACAACGCCCGCTCCCGGCGAAACAACTCGCCGCCGAGTTCGCTTTCAAGGGCCTTGATAGCACGGGTCAGCGAGGGTTGCGCGACGTTGCACCGCTCTGCCGCTCTGGTCCAATTCAGCGTCTCGCTGACTGCCAAGAAGTATCGGATTTGGTGCATCTCCAAGATAGGCCCCGCTACACGCTCAGACATCAACGATAGTGATCTCGCTTCACGGGCTCAAGCCGGGGTTCGCTCAGTACACTTTACGTGCTCGTGCACAACGAGCGTGTCCAGGAAATCGCCAATGACCTTTGCGATTTCGCGAGCATGCGTATCCAGTGCGAAGTGGCCGGTGTCGAAGAAGCGCACGTCAGCGCCTGGAATGTCACGTTTGAACGCTTCAACGCCGGCCGGCACAAAGAATGGGTCGTTCTTGGCCCATACCGCCAAAGACGGCGGCTGGTGCGTCCAAAAGTATTTTCCAGAATAACGGATACAGATCAAGGTTGCTCCTGTAGTCGCCAGAGAGGTCGAGCTGGATTATCGGGACCGGGACGCGCAAGATAGGAATTGTCGAGATTCTGACAGCTTCAGCGCATCGGCTAGCCAGCTTCGCGATAGAAGACTTTGAAGCCGTCGACATCGGCCGCGCGATATCTGACACGCGCTATGAAGCCCCTCCCTCTGTTTGTTACCTCACTTGCCGGTCACGGAACGGATTGCATCGCGGATAATGTCCACGACGACCATTGGAGCGGTGACGCTGGGCGGTCGGAACGCGCCCGGCGGCTGACCGCAGGATGTCTGCGAGGCGAGCAGCGAGCGCCGCCCCGCTTGTGGGGGTCCGCTTTCGAAGGCAGACCTGCTGTCGGCGTCGGTGCGCCACAACGGCCGAAGGTGACCCAAAAGGCGAGATTGCGCTGGGAGGTGAGTAGCAATCGGCGGCGTCACAACCCGTTCGGTCCAAGCCGCGATATCGACATGCGCCGTTAGGCTTTCCGATCCGCCGGGATAAAGGGAATCAAACCTGCATCGAACGCTTGTTCCTGGACATCACGAGGCATAGCGCGCAAATCGACGATCAAACCGCCGACCTCTGCCATCCATGTCAGGGGGTTTTGTTCGATGCGGCTAGGCACCGTCCATCGCGGATCGAGCGCATTGACGCCCAAAGCCTCCTCGATTAGACGCGCCTTGGCATAAATGGTGGCCTCTGACACGTCGAATGGTGCGGCCAACTCAGTAGTCTTCATGTGTGGTGAAAACGACGGATCGTCGAGGCAGTTTACGCGTCCAAGCACGTAGACGATGCCGCACGCCCAGCTTTTAGGCTGACCCAACCCGAGTGGGCTTTGGCGTTTGCGGCACAAAGCCGCCGCCATCGCGCGCGACAACGTCTTGTATTCTGAATCCAGATGCTTGTGGCACACGGCGTCAGTCAATTTGACGATCGCCTCATACACCGGCAACATGGGTTTTGGGACGGTAGTCGCGCGGGCAGGAGTTCTCATAGTGCGGACGCTACGATATTCGCTTGCATAGCGAAACAGCCGGATAAGCTGATTGTTGGGACTGTGGAAAACCAGCGCAGACCATCCCGCCAATCTCGATGCCGAGAAACCCGTTAATGTTAGTTGAAGCTGAAATTCGAACACTCCTTTGCTGCATTGTTTAGGTCCCTTCCTGGCCCTGCCCGGACGGAAGGTCGGCGTCCATCATTAGGTATCAGCGGACGTCGCAGAGGTGATACGCCATGAGCATCGCGGGACCCCCGAGACGTGACCCGGCCGCCCCCGATTTGATTAGACCCACCACCGCCAGTTGCCGCGCCGGTGGTGCATTTATTCGCCGAATGATCAGCTTTCCGTGGCAGTAGGGTCATAAGCACCACGCATCCAACGCCGCCAACGCAACCTCCGGGTCCTGCTTCAGCCTGAACACCGTCTGCTTCGACAAGCCCTCGGCCTTGGCAATGGCCGATAGGCTCGGCGGGCTGGCGCCGTCGAGAGCAAGCCTGAAACGGTCGGCTTGCGGCCAAGGTATGCGTTTGGCTGCGCTCGGCGCTTAGGTCGATGCCGGCCCGTTGGGCAGACTTGGTAACCTCTGCTCGGGCCTGGGCCGTGGCCGCCGTGCTCGGGTGCCTCCGCAGCGAAACCGGTCTTTGTCGTGGTGAAATCGGTTCTGGCGAACTTGCCAGAGGACATGAGACCCGGG
>JASHYD010000411.1 GCA_030043175.1 Xanthobacteraceae bacterium
CGAAACTCGGATGTCCCATGGCATTGCCAAGATTAACGAGGCGCCCTTCCGACAGCAGAATGATCCGCTTGCCGTCGGGAAACTCGATCTCGTCGACTTGCGGCTTGACGTTTTGCCATCGGAAATTCTTCAGTGCCGCAACTTGTATTTCGCTGTCGAAGTGGCCGATGTTGCACACGATGGCGCGGTCCTTCATCTTGCGCATGTGCTCGACCGTGATGACGTCCACGTTGCCGGTGGCGGTGACGAAGATGTCGGCACGCGGAGCGGCGTCTTCCATGGTAGTGACCTCATAGCCCGCCATGGTCGCCTGCAGGGCACAGATCGGGTCGATTTCGGACACCATCACGCGGCAGCCGGCCTGGTGCAGCGAGGCGGCTGAGCCTTTGCCGACATCCCCGTATCCCGCCACCATGGCGACCTTGCCGGCCATCATCACATCTGTGCCGCGGCGAATGCCGTCCACGAGCGATTCGCGGCAGCCGTAAAGATTATCGAATTTCGATTTGGTCACGCTGTCGTTGACGTTGATGGCAGGCCACAACAGCGTGCCGCGCTTCTGCATGTCATAGAGCCGATGCACGCCGGTCGTGGTTTCCTCGGACACACCGCGGATCGCCTCGGCGTTCTTGCGATACCAGCCCGGACGCTCGCTGATCCGCTTCTTGATGGCGGCGAAGAGAATTTCCTCTTCCTCGTTGGCGGGCTGGCTGATCGCCCCGAGGTCGCCTTCCTCGGCCCGCAGGCCCAGGTGGATCAGCAGCGTGGCGTCCCCGCCGTCGTCGAGAATCATGTTGGCCGTGCCGCCGTCCGACCACTCGAAGATGCGGTGGGTGTAATGCCAATACTCCGCAAGACTCTCGCCCTTGACGGCGAATACCGGGATGCCGCGCGCCGCGATCGCTGCCGCCGCGTGGTCCTGCGTCGAATAGATGTTGCACGAGGCCCACCGCACCTCAGCGCCCAACGCCGCCAGGGTCTCGATCAGCACGGCGGTCTGGATCGTCATGTGCAAGGACCCGGCGATGCGGGCCCCGCGCAGCGGCTGTTGCGCGCCGAACTCGTCTCGCGTTGCCGTCAGCCCCGGCATTTCGGTCTCCGCGATCGCAATCTCCTTGCGGCCCCATTCGGCGAGACCGATGTCCTTTACGACGTAATCGTGTGCGGCCGGCGTGGTTTTCGCAGCATTCGGCGAGCTGGTCATCTGGCATCCTTCGGATCGCAGCGGTTGGGACCTTCGTTTCGAGGCCTATAGCAAGGCCGCGCGCGGGTCGCAACGTCATATAAGGATTTCTTTATATCGAACAATCCACGGCGCCCCGCGCCTGCCCGTTGCGGCTGCATCAGGCTGGGGTGCAATCGAGGCGTCCTCGTCGGGAAGGTGGAGGTATTAAAAGAAAGGGCCCTCAAGCACCCTGACGCACCATCCGAGCGAGAAATGCGGCACTTGCCCGGTCAATCGTCCTCGCCGAATCGGCCGCTGACCAGAAGTTCCAACGCCGCCAGAACCTCAGCTCTCTCCCGGCCGCAAGCCGCTACCGTGATTTCGGTGCCGGGACCAGCCGCCAGCATCATGAGGCCCATGATCGAGGTTCCACCGACAGTCTCGTTGCCGCGGCTCACGTGCACGTCGACATCGAACTTCTCCACGGTTTGCACAAATTTGGCGGACGCGCGGGCGTGCAAGCCCTTCTGATTGACAATCTTGAGCACCCGAATGAGCGGCCCAGGCGGTACCGCCGGGCGATCGGCCTCTCCGCGGCTTTCGCCGGCAAGCCGCATGCCCCTCATTTGCCCGCCAATACCCGGCTCGCGATGGTGATGTATTTGCGACCCGACTCCTGGGCCGCCGCGACCGCCTCGGCCAGCGGACATTCGTCGCGGACCTTCACCAGCTTAATCAACATCGGCAGGTTGATGCCCGCAAGAACCTCTACCTTCGGCCGACTCATCACGGAAATGGCAAGGTTTGACGGGGTTCCGCCGAACATGTCGGTCAAGATCACCACGCCATCGCCGGTATCCACCTTCTTTACTGCGTCGATAATGTCGCGGCGGCGTTGCTCGACATTATCGTCAGGTCCGATGGTGATCGGTTCAATCTGGCTCTGAGGGCCAACAACATGTTCCAAGGCGGAACGAAATTCGGTGGCAAGCTGCCCGTGCGTAACGAGAACAAGACCAATCATAGAATCACCCGGCGCGCGCGATGCTGCGCCGCCCGAACCCGCTCAATCATGACCATCCCAAGGCCGAGCGCAAGGGGCTTTTCGGGAGGCTGTTACAAACCGGCGTCCGCCGACACCTGAATATCCCGCCGAGGCGACGTGACGGCGGCGAGCACCATGGGAACAGGATCGCAGTGCGGTATGACCGACAGACGTCGGATCCTCACGCCTGCAACAAGAGCGTGTGCTGCGGTGTCGTCTGGCATCCGCATCGGCGCCGCAACCTCGAGGTCGACCACCCACGATACGACCGCTATGGGCTCGTAGGGCAACTGCACAATTCCCAAGCCCCGCACCTCCAACAGGCCCGCAAGGGCCGCGGCTGGCCGCGCAATCAGCCGGCCATGAGCGGCCTCGATATGAACCCGGTCATCGGCCACCAGCCGCGCAAAGATCAGCTGACCGCGTGAGGCCGCTTGGATGAGGTCGAGTGCGAGCCGCGACTTCCCCGAGCCGGCGGGACCACGAATCAGGACTGCGCGCGCGCCCGTCAGGACGGCAGAAGCGTGGATCGTCGGTGGGGCGTTCACCAGCGCCTACATCGCCGGCAGCCGAACCACAAAGCGCGCTCCGAGGATGCGTTCCTCGACAGCTGGATCGTCACCCTTGGTATCGCGGCCGGGCTCCCGCGGCGCCACGCGGTTTTGCGCCAGCAACCGGCCATCGTGCGCTTCGACGATCTGCTTCGAGATCGACAGGCCAAGACCCGAGTTCTGGCCGAAATTCTGATGCGGTCGGTCGGTATAGAACCGCTCGAAGATTTTCTCGATGGCGTCGGGCCTGATGCCGGGGCCGTCGTCATCGACGGTGATTAGAATTTCAGGCCCCGAACGCCGACACGTGACCCGCACGGTGCCGCCCGGCGGGGAAAACGAGGAGGCATTATCGATCAAATTATTCATCACCTGGCTTAGCCGGGAATCATGGCCCTGCACTCTGAAAATGCGCGGAGATCCCTCGAAAGCGAGCTTGACGGTCACACCGTCTTCGCGCTTGACCTCGCTGACCATTGCGACGACCGCACACAACAGCTGCTGCAGGTCGACCGGCGCTGCCTCCTGCCGCTGCAACTCGGCGTCCAGCCGGCTGGCATCGGAGATGTCGGAAATCAGCCGGTCGAGCCGCTGCACGTCGTGCTTGAGGACGGCGAGGAGCCGGCATCGGCTCGCATCGGTTTTGGCAAGCGGCAAAGTCTCGACCGCAGAGCGCAGCGACGTGAGCGGATTTTTCAGCTCATGGGCCACATCGGCAGCAAAGCTTTCGATCGCTTCAATACGGCTGTAAAGCGCCCGTGTCATTTCGCGCAGATTGCCCGACAGATGGCCGATCTCGTCGCGTCTCTGGGTGAAATCGGGGATTTCCACACGGCCCCTGACGCGACGGCGCACCCGATCGGCGCTGTCGGCGAGCCGCCGCACCGGCCCGGCGATGGTGCTGGCGAGCAGCATCGAGAGCACCGACATGATCCCCGCCGCGACCAGGAACACCTTGAGGATGGCAAGCCGCTGCGCCTCGACGGTTTGGTCGAGATCGCCGCCCTCGGTTTGCAGCAACAATGCACCGCGCACTGTGCGCAGACGCTGGATCGGGACCGCCACCAGGACGATCGCCTCGCCGCGGTCGTTCATGCGAACTTTGCTCGCTTTCTCGCCGTCCAAGGCCTCAGCGACTTCCGGATAGCTCCTGCCGTTCTCGGGCCCGATCTCGCGATAGGGCGGCAAGTCTCCGCGGCTGAGCCACTTGCGGATGGCGATAAAAGTGCGTTCGACGATCCCGGGCGGTTCGACGGTCGGCGGCGGCAAGTCGAAACGCAGCACGTCGCCACGGCCATAAAGGTTGTGGCTGTCAAGGATCAACGTGCCGTCGCGGTCATAGATTCGCGCACGCGTGTTGGTCGGCGCGATCAAACGTCGCAGCAGCGGCGCTACCCGCTCAGGGTTAACCGGAAACTCGAAACCGAACAGCGTGTTATCGGAAGGACTGTAGGTTTCGCCCGCCTGCAGCTCCAAAAGCCGCTCGGGGTCGATGTTGATCGCGTCGGACTCCGCGCCTTGGCTGGCGATAGCCATGGCGATGATTTCGCCCTGGGCGAGCAGCGTCTGTACGCGCGCGTCGATCAATCCGGCCCGGAATTGGGTGAGATACAAAATGCCGAGCACGAAGGCGAGCAGCCCGGCAATGTTGAGAAAAACGATGCGACGCGTGAGACTGGAGAAACTCTGGCTGACGAAAAACTGCCACGTATGACGAAGCCCGCCAGCCAAACCTTCAGTCCGCAAGACCCGCCAGGCGCGCCCGAAAAAGCCGACGATGCGCAGCCGTGAGCGCGCGAAAACTCTGCCGATGCGGCGAAGGCGCCTCGATGCCAAGGCAGCCAAGCCACTGCGCCAGTGCGTATATTCTACGCCCGGATCAGCCGGTCCGACATGCGTATCGTCGACGTCTACGGTTTTATCGAGCACGTTGAAGGCTTCTCATAAGCTCCACCGAGGCTCACGCGGCACCCGATACGGCCGCTTACCACGACCGTCGGTTCACTCAGCGGCGGCCATGGGGAGGGTTTGAAAAGCAGTTGTGGTTGAGAACGGGTCAGCCCACCTCATCGAGCGTTTCGATCACGAAAAACACAGTCAGCATTCCTTGAACCGATAGCCTACGCCATAGAGTGTTTCGATCATATCGAAGGATTCTTCGGCCTGCTTGAACTTTTTTCGCAACCGCTTGATATGACTGTCGATCGTGCGATCATCGACGTAGACTTGGTCGTCGTAGGCAGCATCCATCAAGGCATTGCGGCTCTTGACCACGCCGGGCCTGGTCGCCAGCGCCTGCAGGATCAGAAATTCCGTTACCGTCAACGTCACGGGCTCATTCTTCCACGTGCAGGTGTGGCGTTCCGGGTCCATCCGCAGCGACCCGCGCTCAAGCACCTTGGCGGTATCGGTCTCCTTGGGCACCGTGCCGTCCTTGCCGCCGGAACGGCGCAGCACGGCCTTGACACGTTCGACCAGCAACCGCTGCGAGAATGGTTTGCGGATGAAGTCGTCCGCACCCATCTTGAGGCCGAACAATTCATCGATTTCCTCATCCTTGGAGGTGAGGAAAATCACCGGCATATCGGATTTCTGTCGCAGGCGACGCAGGGTTTCCATGCCGTCCATACGCGGCATCTTGATGTCCAAGATGGCGAGATCGGGCGGGCTTGACTTGAATCCCTCAAGCGCGGAGGCGCCGTCTGTGTAAGTCATGATCCGATATCCCTCGGCCTCCAGAGCGATGGAGACAGAGGTCAGGATGTTGCGGTCATCGTCGACAAGAGCGATAGTCGCCATGAGATGCCTTCTAGCATGGATTGACGAGCCCCAAGCAAGAATTGCGTTACCAAGCTGCTTAGGGGGGCGAAAATGTGGCGATAAACCACAGCGTTGAGATGTGTGGAACAAGCTTAAGGATGGATAAAACCATGGTGGAGGCAGAAAACGCACGGCTTTTGCCCGGAGTTATGCCCAACCGGCTGCCCCAAACCGCGCGTCCACCGGAAGATTTTAATCCTATAATGGTCGCAAAAGAACTGCTGCGCGTAATCCGGGCCGGCGCCCTTGCGACGATCGACCGGAACACCGGTCATCCCTTTGCCTCTCTCGTCAACGTTGCCACCGATGCGGACGGCTCACCCCTGATCCTGGTATCGCGACTGTCCACCCACACGGCGAATATCGAGGCTGATCCGCGTGCGTCCATCTTGCTCGCGTCCGCTGGAAAAGGCGATCCGCTTGCCCACCCCCGGCTTACCGTCCTCGGTACCTTTGCCAGCATCAAGCACGATGCGCCCGACGCGGTGCGGATCCGGCGGCGTTTCCTTTCCCGCCATCCAAAGGCCAGGCTCTATGCCGGCTTCGCCGACTTCATGTTCTGGCGACTGCAAATCCTGTCGGCCCATCTTAACGGCGGGTTCGCCCGCGCAGCCGATCTCACGGCCAGCGATGTCATGACCGACCTTGAAGGCGCGAGCGAGATGATCGAGATCGAGCAAAGCGCGGTCGAGCACATGAATGCCGACCATCCCGACGCGGTGCGCTTATATGCAACGAAGCTGCTCGGCGAAACGGATGGAGCATGGGAAGTTACGGGCATCGATCCGGACGGAGTTGATCTCGCCCTCGGCGATCGCATTACACGAATACCGTTCGCGGAGCGCGTAACCAGCAGTCTTGCTCTGCGCAAGACACTAGCTGAGTGGGGGGCACGCGCCCGGGCGCAGTGACCCAAAGAGGCTTTGTTTGCCACCCAGGTGAGCATGCACAAACATTTGGCGCATTTGGTCGCCGAAAAGGGCACCGCCCACATAAATCTCGCCACTGCGTCGAAATGCCTCATGACGCATTCCCCCGCTATTGGCGTTCCCGGTGCGCACGCTCAAGCCCATGAGTCGGCGCCCGACAATTTTCCCGGCAGCCGGATTTGTGACCAAGTTTTTCCGGCAGCCGGGTTTTTTGACCGGCGACTCGATCATTAAGCCTTCGAGACGGGTGATCTTGGCAGGGTTGTGAAGGGCCGCTATAGGTGCGCTACTCCGGACTCCGGAGTGTGCGTTTTTTCTGCCGCACCACTGCTGCGCGGGGCTTGGGCGGCATGGGCGGTGAGTGACCGAAGAATTTACGGAGGGCTGCCGTGCAAGAAAAAGGTTTACGCAACAGCGCCTATGGCGCCGACCATTTTGGTTTTTCAAACCTCGCTGCGGTCCATTGGAACTTGACCGAGGCGCCGCTTTACGAGCATGCGCTCGCAAACCGTGAGGCCCACTTGGTCCGGGGCGGCGCGCTGTGCGCTGAAACCGGCATCCACACCGGACGCAGCCCTAAGGACAAGTTTATCG
>JASHYD010000412.1 GCA_030043175.1 Xanthobacteraceae bacterium
CCGTCGCTTGCGCTGACGCTGCCAAAGCAGCCGACCGAGCTTGACGACGGGTTGCTGACGGCGAGCGAGGTCGCGCAGCTCAAGCTCAATGCCGACTGGGTGGTGCTCTCGGCCTGCAACACCGCAGCCGCCGACAAGCCCGGCGCGCAAGCGTTGTCTGGCCTCGCGCGCGCCTTTTTCTATGCCGGCGCGCGGGCCCTTCTCGTCTCGCACTGGTCGGTCGATTCGGAGGCGGCGACCCGGCTCACCACCTCGACATTCGCCGCCATGAAGACCGATCCGAAGCTCGGCCGCGCCGCGGCCCTGCGCGATGCGATGCTGGCCTACATGAACGACAAATCCAGCCCGCTGAACGCCTACCCAGCATTCTGGGGACCGTTTTCCATCATCGGAGAGGGGGCGGCGAGATGAGTGCGCAGCGGAGCTGCTGCGCTTCGCAGACGCCGCAGGATGTTGCGTTGTCACCGGTCTCGTGGTTTCGCTGACCGTCGCTGCCGCGCGGGCGGCCGATCGGGCTCTGCCAGCTGATAAAAAGATCCGCCAAGCGCTGAAGGCCAAGCGGCTCACGCGGTGTCCTCATGCGAGTACGCAATCGAGATGCGGCGGAGCACAATTTACGGACTTCGCCCCAGGCCCGACGATGTCCAGGCGCGGCGCGACCGAAGGATGCGGCTGTTGTGGATCAAATTCACATTTTGCGGATCACGGCAGCCCGCCGATGGGAGTGCGAAATGGGGAATATCAGCGGAAAAAGCCCAGGCAGTTTCGGGATTTTTTATGCGCCACCATGAGCTTAGCAATAAGCGCCAACTCTGTTTCGCGCAGCGACCAGAATGCCCTCATATGAAACAGCCATTATACTTGCCACAGCAATAGCGGTCCTGAGTGCTATGGTTGCGGTCGTTGGTGCTATCATTGCGAGCAGAAGTGCGCGTGCGGCGATGAAAAGCGCCGTTGAGGCAATGATGGCGCATCAAATAAAGTATGGAGGACGCTGCTTACACCCGTCACTAACTTAAAGAGCCAAAAGGGAGACTGGGCGAAGAACCTCATCGAAACGATTGACACACCGCTCGCGACTGATCTGACAATCATTTTCTCAATCGCGCTCGGGGTTGGCCTTAGTATATTCGTGTCCCGGAGTGACAACTCACGGATCTAGGATTATTCCCCGAACAGCCCCGCTGCCGCATCGACCCGTCGACCCGCCTCTACGATGCCGAGTCTCTCCATGTGCTTCCCGGACGCGGTCCGGCCAGCGCCGCGCTCGACGACACGCCAATGTCGGCGCCATCGAAGGGCGCAAACCAAATCAGCTCAAGGATAGAGACCGCCATGCGGTTCGTGCGCCGCTGCGTCGTCGCCGGACCCGATCGAAGTCCGGTAGGTGACGGCAGCGTCCGCAGCTTTCCTGCGGTTGGGCCGGCGACCCGCCGCCCGCTGTGCCTCCTTCTCGACGACGAGCGTGGCGACGCCAAGGCTCTTGGCCGCGCTCCCGGGCGCGGAATATGCAAGCAGCAGCGAGGAAGCGGCAGCGGCCGGGTAGAGTCTCGTCACCATCTTGCGGTCGTCCCCTCCGACGGCATTTTCCAGGACAGGTTTGGATGCCAATAGATTTCGGTTAGCGGCACTGAGAAGTTCTGGCGAACTTGTCCCACGAGCCACTGCAGCGATGAATTCAGTGGGTGACCTTCTCAAACGCGAATGAAGAGTGAAGATAGCATCGATTATCTACAAAAGTGCCTCATTCTTTCCAGGCGGGTTGCTCGGTTTTCCCGCATCCAGTGAAGCAAGCAGCAGAGTGGGGTTGATCCATTCTCTCGACCGGGGATCATAGACTGATCGAGCAGGAACGACAGATCGCTTCCCACGGCGGCCGCGGAACCGTCGTGCTCTCGCCACCGATCTTGCGCCGGCTGCCATCCCGAGCGCTCGGAGCCTCGCCGATGTCATTGGAGGTTTTGCGGGTGCCGAGACCAGCCAACAGTCAAGGCACCGGCTTTCCGCCTGAGAGAGCGAGCGGCGTGACGGTGAGTTCGAGCGTCTTCCATTTGGCATATTTGTCCGCCGGCAGCTCGTTAAAGGGCTGACAACTTTGCAGAGCGCTGACGGCGGCGTGCATGAGAATTGCCGCATCCGGCGATAGCGACGCGTTAAGAAGCTGCGGTGGTGAGGCGAGCGTACCGTCGCGCTTGAAGGAAATGCGCAGCACGATCGCGGCGTTCTCGTCGATACCGGGTGGCAAGCGCGAGCACGAGCTGAGGCGCGCACGGAAGGTGGCGGTATCATCGTGCGGGAGCATGGCGGGATCGCTCGTGGGTACGTCGAAGCCGCCGCCGAGCCGTCCGCCCGGGAGCGCAAGCGGCATCGCGAACATTTCGCCCGCGTTCGGCTGATTGGCCGCCTCCTTCGTCGTCATGGGCAGCGGCGGTTCGAATTGGGGCAGTGTCTCATCCGGCACGGACGGTTCCGACTGTGGCTGTGGGGGCGGGGCGCTGTCGCTGTGCTGCGGGTTCAAAGGGGCCTGCGCTTGCTGCAGCGACGGCGCGGCGTTTTTGGGCCGTGGCGTCGCCGTAGCAGCGCTCCCCTTTTCGGAATTGGATGACACTTCCGAGCCAGACGACGTCGAGTCCAATGGCGTGCCTTCAACTTGCGGCATCTCGTCGGATGACACGATTTCGACCGTCATCGCCTCGGGCGGTACGGACCGAACTCCGGCCGCGCCGACAAAGAGCAGGCCCAGCAGTAAGCAGGCATGGCCGACCATCGAAAAAACGAATCCCCAGCGGTTGAACCGCTTCAGTCCGACCATAAAGATCGCACCCCTAAACCCTCAGGATAGCTCGCCCCGCTGCGCCGGCAGATTGTCACTTTTATTGCCGGTCTGCCAGGGTGTCGGAAATCACGACTGCTGCGAGCATTTTTGATGGGCGCCTAGGAGGCTCAGCTCTGCTGCAGCACGGAATTAACGTCAGTGGCGGCGCACGTGAGCTTTGGCTCGACGTCTTGAGGCAATCGCCAAGAAACTGGCGAGCAACATTGCCTGGCGGTGTCACGCCTTCGACACCGCTCTGTCATGTTCCTCCGAGTAACGTCGCCGCGCTTTGAGAAGCTCACTACGGAGGATTACGCCATGATATGCTTCAAGCGATTTTTGCTGGCCAGCGTCTTTGCGGCCGCGTGCTCTCCCGCTCTTCTCGTCGCATCGCCGGTGCAAGCGGACGACCGCATCCGGCACGTGCTACTGATCAGCATCGATGGCATGCACGCTCTCGATTTCATTAACTGCTCCAAGGGAATTAGCGGCGTCAACAACGGCGCCCCGTATTGTCCGCGTCTCGCCAAGCTTGGGCAGACGGGCGTCAATTACCTCGATACCTCGACGTCGAAGCCGTCGGATTCGTTTCCGGGACTGATGGCGCTGATGACCGGCGGGTCGCCGCGCACCGTCGGCGCCTTTTACGACGTTGCCTATGATCGTTCGCTCGATCCGCCGGCGACGACCACCGGGAACGGTGTCACGGGATCGCCCGGTCTCTGCAATCCCGGCAGGCCGCCCATCGGCACCACTACTGAATTCGACGAGGGCATCGACATCAACAAACTCGCACTCAACGGGGGCGCGCCCGCGGGCGTGGACGGCGGCCGTGCCTCAATCGATCCCAACAAGCTCCCGCGCGATCCCGCGCACGGCTGCGCACCTGTCTTCCCCTGGAATTTCGTTCGCACCAACACGATCTTCGGCGTCGTGCACGCGGCTGGCGGCTACACGGCCTGGTCGGACAAGCATCCTTCCTATTCGGCGGTCTCCGGCCCCGGCAACGGCACCAACGTCGACGACTACTACTCGCCGGAGATCAACTCGATTCCGGTGGGTCTGCCCACAGTGCCTGGCTGCAACCCGCTGCCGGACCAGACCGCGGTCGCCGCATCGAACGCCTGGACGGACAGCTTTCTGAATATCAGGTGCTACGATGCCCTCAAGGTGCAGGCCGTCGTGAACGAGGCCAATGGATTGACGCATGACGGCACGCGCCGCGCGCCGACGCCGGCAATCTTTGGCATGAACTTCCAGGTGGTGAGCGTGGGTCAGAAGCTCATTCAGAAGTCGGTCGGGATGACAGGCGGCTATCTCGACAACGAAGGACGTCCGACCCCAAGCCTGCTCGGCGAGATCCAATTCGCGGACACCAGCATCGGCAGGATGGTGGATGCACTGAGCGGCCGCGGCCTGCTCGATTCTACGCTTATCGTCATCTCCGCCAAGCACGGCCAGAGCCCGATCGACTCGGCGCGCTATCTCGGCATTTCGACCACGCTTAGCGATCCCGTCACGACGTCGCCTGCCACCATCCTGCAGCAGCTGCTGCCGTTCTCTGAGTCGCCGGCCAATGCCAACGGGATCGGTCCGACCGAAGACGACATCTCGCTGATCTGGCTCGCCGACTCGACACAAACCTCGAACGCCGTGAAAATGCTTGAGGCCCAGTCGCCGGCCACGCTCAACATCGCTGGGATCGGCGAGATCTTCTCCGGACCCGGCATCGGCCAAATGTTCAACCTACCTGGATTGCCGCCCGTCGGCGACCCACGGTCACCCGACATCGTCGTCACGCCCAATATCGGCGTCACCTACTCGGGGAGCGGCAAGAAGCTTGCCGAGCATGGCGGCTTCTCGCATGATGACACCAATGTGATGATGCTGCTCTCCAATCCCGGGTTCTCTCCGAATACGGTGACGAGCCCGGTTGAGACCGCGCAAATCGCGCCCACGATCCTCTCGGCGCTGGGCCTCGATCCCAACGCGCTGCAGTCGGTGCAACTGGAGCACACCCAGGTGTTGCCGGCGTTTCCGCTAAACTCCGACGACGACCACTGAGCTCAACGACCAGGCGGAGAGCGCGCCGCGCTCCCCGCCGTCATGCGGTAGGTTGAGCCGCAGCGGCTCGTGACTGTGAGCGGAGTTCGCACCGGTCTATGATCGTAATTAGGAGAAACGCGCCGACCCGGGCCAGCCTTCCTGCGAAAGAAGGCCGCGACCTCGCTTTCGGCTCGGCGCGACACAAGATGCGGGCAAAAATTTGTGCTCCATTGGTGACCTTCATCTTTGACCCGGCGGACGGCGGTTCTGCCTGCCCTTCCGCTGCCTCGAAGTTCCGCATGCGCTCGCCACCTTTGACAGAGCCGACCGCGCCGTACCGCAATTTTCCCCTCACCCAATCTCCGCGCTGACAGGCACGGCCGCCGCAGCACCCTCATAGTGCAAGCCGGCCGGTTAGCCCGGTGCATCCGGGGCTGCGGCAGTATCGGCGAACAGGTGCACTGTGCCGATCGGGCACAGGCGCGCGGCCGGTAAGGCGTGTTCGCCGCGCTGAAATCGGCTGAAGATCTCCCGCTTCTCCTTTCCGGCGACGAGGAACGCTACGTGCCGGCTGCTCTCGAGCACCGGATAGGTCAATGTGATGCGGGTAGGCTTGGGTCCGACGACCGCCGCCACCCACCGCTCGCGTTCTTCGAGCACGGCGGTGCCCGGGAACAGCGACGCGGTATGCCCGTCCGGGCCGAGTCCAAGCAGAGTCACATCGAAGAGCGGTCGTGCTCGATCTAGGCGCCCAGCACCGTAGAAGGACTTGAGCTCGCGTTCGTAGGCCGATGCCGCGGCATCGGGCGTCAGCCCTTCAGTTTGGACGGGATGGATGTTGGCGGCTGGAATCGGTGCCCGTGACAACATCGCCTCGCGCACCATGCGGTAATTGCTTGATTCATCATCGTGAGGTACGAAGCGCTCGTCGCCCCAAAACAAGTGCGTGCGGCGCCACGGAAAGACCTCGTGATACGGCGGCCCAGATAGGAGTTCGTAAAGCCTGCGTGGCGTCCCGCCACCTGACAGCGCGAGGGTGAAAACGTTTGCGCGCGCCGTTGATATGTCGAGCAACCAATCGGCGACGCGCCGCGCCAGCGCCTCGGGATCCGCTAGGATTTCCAACTGGGCTTGGGACTCAACCTTCATGACTTCACCTGATGATGCCCTTCATGATTTTGTGACCGGCAGCTCGATTTCGGTGCCGAGCACGTAACGTTCTACCGCCCTGGCGAAGCCCTCGTCATCGTAAGACGTGGTGACGAACCGTGCCTGCTTCTGAACTTCAGGACTGGCGTTGCCCATGGCGATGCTGATGCCGCTCTTTCGGAACATCAAAACATCATTCGGCATATCGCCGATAGTGGCGATCTCGGCGAGTGGTACCGACAGTAGTTTGGACAGCGTCGTCGCCACCGTCCCCTTATTGGCCTTCGGATGGGTGATATCGAGATAGTAAGGCTGCGAGCGAGCCGCTGAAACCTGGGTGCCCAGCGCCTCCTGTGCGTCCTTTTCGCACCGCGCGACGAGGTCGAGATCATCGCTGATGCCGACGATTTTCACGGCTCGGTCGAGAGCTGCTCCGAAGTCACCGACGACAGTCGGCGGGAACTTGACGGTCCATTGCTCGCGCGCTACGTGCGGCGCCTCGGGGTCGCGAACGAACCAATCGTTGCCGCTATAGACCCAGACATCTATGCGATGATCGAGAATAAGCTTGACCGCGCGCTCGGCGGCATCGGGATCAATGAGGTGCTGTTCGATAATCGTCATGTCGGGCTTGATGAAGATACCGCCATTGAAGCCGGCGATGGGCGTCCGCAGATTGAGCGGTTCGATGAGCATCATCATGCCGCGCGGCGGCCGGCCGCTGGTGATGGCGAAGGCAATGCCGGCATCACTGAGCGCCCTTACCGCTGCTTGAGCGTACGGCGTCAGGACCTTTTCATTAGTGACCAGCGAGCCATCGACATCGGCAATCAACAGCGAAACCTTCGATGAGCTTTCGGTGCGACCGATCATATGAGGCTCCTTTCGGCGGCAACTCTGTCGAGTCTTCGAGCCCGCACCGACCCTGCCGGTGGTAGCCCTCACCCGAGTCCGCGGCTCTCGACCGTGGCTCGTACCGTATCAGTTCTTCGCGATGGCGAGCGCGCCCGTCCACTGACTGACGGCAGAACCGATTATCGTGATGCGCGGTCATTGTTTGTGCCGGATGACGGAACAATCTGTCGCCAGGCTCGACCGCCGTCGCCCGCCAGCAGTTCGTGCGCCGCCGTCGGGCCGTCGCTGCCTGACGGGTAGTTGGGGAAGTTCGCCTTCTCGGCTGCCCAGGCGTCGAGCACCGGCTGCACGACGCGCCATGCGTGTTCCACCATATCCGCGCGGGTGAACCGCGTCTGATCGCCTGTCATCACATCGTGGAGTAGCGTCTCGTATCCGACGCTCGGCTCCTTGGGAAACCAGTCATCATAGTGGAAGTCCATCCGTACGGCGGCAAGGCCCATCGCTGGTCCAGGGCGCCTCGCCTCGAATTGCAGGGAGATGCACTGCCCAGGTGCGATCTCCAGCGTCAGCCAGTTGGGTGATAGCCTGTCAACTAGCGTGTCCCGGAACAGCGCGTAGGGCGCCCGCTTGAAACTGATCGCAACCTCTGTCATCCGCCGCGACAGGTGCTTACCGGTACGCAGGTAGAACGGCACGCCAGCCCAGCGCCAATTGTCGACCTCGAGTCGCATGGCGACATAGGTCTCGACGTTGGAGTCGGCCGCCACGTTCGGCTCCTGCCGATAGCCCGTCGCAGGCTGACCCACGACGGTGCCCGGCCCGTATTGGCCGCGTATCGCCCACTCCGGCCTGGCTGGGGGCATCGCCGCGAACACCTCGGCCTTCTGGGTGTGGATTGAGCTGGCGTTCAAGGTGGTCGGTGGCTCCATCGCGACCAACGAAAGCAAAGTGAAAAGATGGTTCGGCACCATGTCGCGCAACGCGCCGGTCTGCTCGTAGAATTTGCCGCGCTGCTCGACGCCTACCGTCTCGGCCGCGGTGATCTGCACGTGATCAATCCGGTCGCGGTTCCAGATCGGTTCAAAGATCCCGTTCGCGAAGCGGAGCGCCATGACGTTCTGCACGGTGTCTTTACCGACGAAGTGGTCGATCCGGAAGATTTGGTCCTCGTGCAGCGTGCGCAGAATGCGAGCATTGAGTTGGCGTGCCGATTCGAGATCGTGGCCGAATGGCTTCTCGATCACAACCCGACGCCAGGACCCAGGCTTGTGGCCCTGCTCAGGTCTCTCGACCAGCTTGCTCTCGCCCAACTTGTCCACGATCGGGCCGAAGAAATGATCGGCGACCGCGAGATAGAAGATGACGTTGCCTGCTGTCTGATGCCTTTGCTCGACCTCGGCGAGGTGCCTCGCGAGCCTGACATAGGTATCGGGATCGTTGACGTCGCCCTGGAGGTACGACATCTTCTCCGCGAGTTGCTTCCATGCGGTCTTGTCGATCTGGCCCAAGTTGAACTCTGTGGCGACGGTGCCGACCATGCTCTGCAGCGCCTGATAGAGATTATCGCGCCAACTCTCCACGGTTCCCTGCCCCCGATTCACGCCGATCAACGCGAAATTCTCCGGCAGGATCTTGCTGTGTGCTAAATTATAGAGCGCCGGGACCACCAAGCGTTTGGTCAGATCGCCGGCGGCACCGAAGATCACCATGGCACAGGGACCGGCAGGAACGGGTTGAGGTGGCGGCGATGCCGCGACCTGGGCCTTGCGCGCGGTGAGGACCGGCTGGGCATCGAGCATGGTGTTACTCTTTTGTATCTGGCGCCGCCCGCTACTTTGGCCGCTTGGGTTGTGGATCTAGTGATTCTTGGCCCTCGATGTGACCGCCGAAACCCAAGCGCATCGCCGAAAGCAGCTTTTCTCCGAAAGTATGCTCTTGGCGCGAGCGGAAGCGGGCGTAAAGCGCCGCCGACAGCACGTCGGCCGGCACGGCCTCCTCAACCGCCGCCTCGATGGTCCACCGACCTTCGCCGGAATCCTGGACATAGCCTGAGAACTCGGAGAGCGAACCATCCTTGGCCAGCGCTGCCGCTGCAAGATCAAGCAGCCATGACGCAATCACGCTGCCCCGCCGCCAAGTCTCCGCGATATCCGGAATGTTGAGTACAAAACGCTCATCCGCCGGCAGATCAGCGGAGTCCTTTCTGCGCAGGATATCGAAGCCCTCAGCGTAGGCCTGCATGAGTCCGTACTCGATGCCGTTGTGCACCATTTTGACGAAATGCCCGGCCCCGCTTGGTCCAGCATGGACGTAGCCGCGCTCCGGCCGCGAGTCGCCGTTCGCGCGGCCCGGTGTGCGCGGAATATCTCCCAGTCCCGGCGCGAGCGATGCGAAGATCGGGTCGAGGTGATCGACGGCCCCCTTAGGACCACCGATCATCATGCAGTAGCCGCGTTCAAGACCCCACACGCCGCCGGAGGTGCCGCAATCGACGTAGCGGATGCGCTTCTCGCCCAGTTTCTTGGCGCGCCGGATGTCGTCCTTATAGTAGGAATTGCCGCCGTCGATGACGATGTCGTCTGGCTCTAAAAGGCTGCCCAAACGCTCAATCGTCTGTTCGGTGATCTGGCCCGCAGG